>JAAZKQ010000228.1 GCA_012799755.1 Lentisphaerota bacterium
AGTGTGCTTGCCCCGGGCTGGTATGTTTTGCGCCTTCAGCGCTTCTGCCGCTTCGCGGCGACGAAATGCCGCGAAGGCAAAAGGCTGTTTTGCTGAAGCACAAAGCGCCATGAAAAATAATTAAATGAAGAGCATTGCACCCATCCTACCCGTCTCCCATCCTCCGTCCATCTCGCACTCTCCCTACCGCCCCACTTCCCCCTCCACCGGTTGACAGCCTGCTTGCGGGGACTATCTTTGAGCATCTTTTCCATTCCGCAGGCAACAACCGTCGCCGCGGGCGTAACGTCTCAGGTCATGCAAAGGAAGAAACATGAACATCACACGCTGGATTGGAGTCATCGTCATGCTGGGCCTGCTGGCCCATGCCGAAGTCCCGGAATTGACCGCCTTGGTGCCACAAGCGACGGGCTACGAACTGATCGCCAAACTGGATCCCACAGCCTACATGGGCGGCAACTATGCCATTGACCGCAGCGAGATTCTCGGCGGCGATGTCAAACGCATCGGCTACCTGCTGAAACTGACGGACAAGGCGGGAAAACTCTCCTGGGCATTCGCGGCCATGGACCCCTTCTGCACCAACATTGAACGCCTTGCCCTGCCCGCGCCCGGCGGCGATATCTTCCAGGACTACGTCACTAACCTGGAGGTCTTCAGCAACGTCCCCGCTATTAAAACCGGCACCTTCCCCAAGGGCAACGTGGAAATCTGGGGTTGCAACTACGGCGGCGGCAACAGCAAGGGCATCCCCGGCGCCACCAGCGCCTTTGACTTCGGTGACCAGCCCGACAGCAACGGCAGTGGCAGCTATGGCTGCCTGCAAGTGCATAACTTCGCAGAAAAGCAGGTCGTGCTCGCATTCAATAACTTCAGAAACGGAAAAACTTGCGACCTGGGCATCGGCAACAACACCGAGTTCGAGGCGCAGGCCGGCGGCAGCAAAACGCCCCATCCCGACTGGACCTTCAGCCGAAGCGGTCAATCCTACCAGCAGACAGAGCTCTTCATCGTCGCCAAAATTGACAACTTGACGGTGAAAGAAATCACCCTGCTTAACGCCAACAAGGCATCGCTCACCGGCACCCTCGACCGCGAACAGGCCCTCTTCGCTCCCGGCGAAGAAATGGCCTTCAAGCTCGTGGCCGACTTCCAGGGCCAGCAGCCCACCAACGACTACTTCATCTCCTGGGAACGCACCGGCGACGACGGCGCCAAGGACTCCGGCAAAGCCAAGGTCGGCCCGGAGCCCCTGATCATCAAGACCAGTCTTGACCGCCCCGGCTTCGTCCGCATCCTGGCCTATCTCGTAGACAAAAATGGCCGGCGCGTGACCAAAACAGTTATGCGCCGCGGCAAAGAAGCCCAGGAAAACATCTTCTTTGATGGCGGCGCCGGCGTTGATATTGACAAACTCCAAGGCGTGCCCGAACCGGCCGATTTCGATGCCTTCTGGACCAAGCAGAAAGCGCGCCTGGCCGCAGTGCCCATGAATACCCGCCTTGACGAGCAGCCCAGCAAAGACCCCAAAGTGAAAATTTACGCAGTGAGCATTGACTGCGCCGGGCCGCGACCGGTCACGGGCTACCTGACGGTGCCGGCGGACGCCAAGGAGAAGTCTCTGCCGGCGCACGCCTCTTTCCACGGCTACGGCACCAGTATTCAACGCGCGCCGACTGGCGGCTCGAGCGGCCACATCAGCTTCAACGTCAACGCCCACGGTTACGACCTCGGCCAGAGCGAAGAGTACTACCAGGCCTTCTTCGAGTCCATCAAGTCCAATGGGCACGGCTACGCCTTCGATCCGGAGCAGAATAAGGACCCCGAAACGGCCTATTTCAATGGCATGGCCTTGCGCGTGATGCGCGCCCTCGAATACCTGAAGAGCCGACCGGAATGGGACGGCAAGAATCTCAACGTCAGCGGCGGCAGCCAGGGCGGCCTGCAAACCGTCTGGGCCGCCGGTTTGGACGCGGCCGTCGTCAAAGCCAGCCCCGGCATTCCCTGGTGCTGCGACCTCGGCGGCGTGACCCTCGGCCGCATCACTGCCGGCTGGCGCCTGAAATACGTCGAAGCGCTGGATTACTACGACCCCATCAACCACGCCAAGCGCATCCCGACCAGTTGCTATGTGGACATCACCCGCGCCGGCCTGGGCGACTATACCTGCCCACCCTCCGGCGTAGCCATCCTCTACAACAACATTCCTGGCCCGAAGCGCATCAACTGGGTGCAGGGTTCCACCCACGGCTATACACCACCCAACGCCCAAGCCTTCGTTCTTGAACAGAAGTAACCGCGCCTGATCGGTAATGACTCCACAAGGGCCCAGTCTTGACAGCAAACAAAGATTGGGCCCATTTTTATCCAACCCAAACAAGAGACTCCCTGATGCACATCACCAGCGACATTCACCTGCATAGCAATCTCTCCTCCTGCGCCAAACCCGAAGCGACGCCGGCGGCAATCATCAAAGCCTGCCGTGACCAAGGCATCCGCAGCATCGGTTTTGCCGACCACCTCTGGGACAAGACCATGCCGGGAGCCTCGAAATGGTATCAGCCGCAGGATGTCGAACACGTCCTCAGCATCAAAAAGACCCTCGCCGGCGAAGAATGCCAGGAGCTCAGCCGCGGACTGAAAATCCTCGTCGGCTGCGAAACCGAGTTCCTCGGCGGCAAACAGGTCGGCATCTCCCGCGAAGCCGCCGGCCTCTTCGATTTCGTCCTCATTCCGCCGGATCATTTTCACATGAAGAACTACGTCTTCCCGGCAGATGTCAACGCCCCCGAGGACATCAAAACCATCATGATCCGGCGCTTCATGGAAGTCATGGACTTGGAATTGGCCACGGCCGTCGTCCATCCCTTTCACGCCATGGGTTTCACGCCGGAAATGCCCTACGTCGTCCAATCGCTGATCAGCGACAACGAGTACCGCGAGTGCTTCATCGCCGCCAAACAGGCCCGCTGTGCCATTGAACTTCACGCCGGCGTCGCCAAACCCCACGAAGCCGGCAGCGGCGAAGACAAGTTCTCACCCGAGTGCATCCGCATGATGACCATCGCCCGTGAATGTGGTTGCAGCTTCAGCATCGGCAGCGACGCCCATTCTCCGGAGCCAATCATCGCCGGCGTCTACAAACGCATGGAGCGCTTCGCCGACTGCTGCGGCATCACCGAGGCCCATATCCTCCAACTCTGAACAAGGTCCGACACGCCCAGCGCCAATTTGTCCAATCCATCCGCAAAACTGAGGTATCAGCATGGCCACCCCGAGTGAACAGATTGTCGAAGCCGCCGTCATCCACGAGCTATTTGGCGGCCCTGACTGCGCGGTGGCCCTGCTGGGCGATTTCTGCCTTGACGCATATTGGGAAATTGACCTGACACGCAGCGAAGTCTCGTTGGAAACCGGCTTAAAAACGCAGCCGGTATTGCGCCAGTGTTATTCCTTGGGCGGCGCGGGCAATGTCCTGGCCAATCTCTGCGCCTTGCAGGCCGGACAGGTCTCATGCCTCGGCGCGGTCGGCGCCGATCTCTTTGGCGACTACCTGGTCAAGCTGGTCCGCAACTGCAACCGCGACGCACCAAACCTGATTTGGCAAATACCCGACGGTGTCTACCAGACGCCGGTATACTGCAAGCCCATGCTGGATGGTCGCGAGCTGCCGCGTTTTGATCTCGGCGTGGACAACGAAATACCCGAGGCCATACAGGAAGAAATCTTCCGTAGCTTCTGCGAAATCTGCAAATGCGTGAAGGTACTGGCCATCAACCAGCAACTCAAGCGCGGCCTGCACCAGCCCTATCTGCGCCAACGCCTCGCCCAGTACCTCGCCGGCCACCCGGAAGTCACTGCTATCTACGACGGCAGGGACTACCTTGACGCCTATCCCAGCGCCGTGCTCAAACTCAATGCCCGCGAAGCCTCGCGCCTGGCCTTCGCTCGCGAAGACGCCCCGGCGCTGGACGCCGGTGACGCCCTGCACCAGCACTCCCGCCAAACCGTCATTATCACCGACGGCGCCAACGGCTGCTATGTCTTTGAAACCAACCGGACAACGCATATCCCGGCCCTGCTCTGCGCCGACCCGATAGACATCGTCGGCGCCGGCGATAGCTTCCTTGCCGGCCTGGCCGTCGGCTACGCCGTCAGCCGTGACTGGGTCAAGGCTGCGCAGCTCGGCACCTGCTGCAGCGCGGTGACTATCCGCAAAATCGGCCAAACCGGCACCGCCACCTACAAAGAAATCACCGCCCTCCTCCGCGAAAACACAAAATAGAAGAAAGAAAAAACAATCAGACGGAGCAGGCTGATCATCAGACTGAGCCGGCGGAGCGGACGGATCAGACAGATCAGACAGATCCGTTCACCCCCCCTGCAACCTAAAAAACAATCTGCGAAAATCTGCGACATCTTTGGCGAGCCGGCGCGGCGCGGCGCTGGAGTGAGGACTCACGACTCATAAGGCATGATCCCATGGATTGGACAACCGGGACGCCCGGGACCGCGGGGAATGACACTTTGGACTCAGGGGACCGGTTGGCCGACGCCGGGGACTCCTGGAGGCCCCTCCTGCGCGTGAGACCAGCAATCTGCGGGAATCTGCCCCAATCGGCGAAAAAACCGGCGGCGTGGCTCGGCAGCGATGCGCAGCG
>JAAZKQ010000229.1 GCA_012799755.1 Lentisphaerota bacterium
AGGCAACAGAAAACGGCCAATTATCATCGGTGACCGGTTACACCGCAACAGATGGTAATCTTGCAGTATCCTATTGCCGTCAACGCCAAGTTGAAGCTACGCCCTGGCGGCGTTCATACTAACCCACGAAGGCATCACTCTTTGAATGGTCTTGACGCCGCCACCGTCAAACAACGATACTCCTTGCCAAACATCGGTTTCTCCTCAGTGGTAGTGGGACGAACCGCGCAATAGAAGTGATACAGCGTGTCTTCATGCCAGATTACGCAGGGCTTGTGGGCATGGACAGAATCCAAGTCGCCAGGCGCGCCAACTGGGATGATGGGTTCCGGGTGCCGCCGCCAATGGATGCCATCGGCGCTGATTGACACCCCGTCCTGGGCATGCCGTCCGTCAAAGCCGCAGAAGAATTGGACCCATTGCTGCAAGCGGCTGTCCCACAGCACGTGTTGCCCGCAGGCAAAGACGCTATCCCAACCAGCCAGCGACACCCGATGGATGGGATTTCCGGCGTATCGTTCCCAGTGCCTCAGGGAATTGTCCGTCGCCATGGCCAGGCCAACTTGTTCCTTCCAAGGCCAGGACGGGTTGCTCTTGCCGTTGTAGTACAAACGAAAGGAATCCTTGTAGGGGACGCACCAGACGCTGTAGAGTCCCGCTCCGTCCCACTGTCCTTCGGCGCCCTTGGTAAACACGGGTTCATCCAGGAAGTGCCAGTCAAGCAGCTCCTCGTCGGTCGTCCATGCCAAGCCATTTGCGGCTCCTCCTGTTTCGTAGCCCGGCTCGGGATAGGCGTGATAAAACAGCCAGTACTTCCCATCCTTTTTGATCAGTTCGCGATTGCCGTACAGGTCAACATCATGCAGGACGCAGGATATCGCCCGCCCTACCCGATCCCACGGATTGCGGCTGCCGCGGGGCAAGACAACGCCCAAATCCGTCCAATGCAGCAAGTCGTCGCTCACCGCCAAAGCCGTCTGATAGCCGATTCCATCAAATCCGATGCTCATGCAGTAAATCCGACCACGATGCCGGAAAATCCGCATGTTATCCGCCGCATACTGGTTGAATGTCCCGTCCATTCCAGACGGACCAATCACCGGCTTCCCGTACTTGTAAGGAGTCAAGTAACTCCCAATTGCCAAGCCTCTTTCCTTGTTTGCCGGATCAGCTTCCATTGACGAATGACCTCATGCTGTTTCGGGTAGGGGCCAGCCCGGAGTGCCCTTTCAGAGCACTCCACCGCTTCGCGATCGCTTGCCATTTGCGGGCTCATGTCACGCTGCGGGCTGCAAGCCCGCGGCACGGCCGGGAAACAGACGCTTTTTTGGTAAAAGTGGACAAGGCAGACAGCTGTGGACAACATGTGCCATCGTCCATCGTGTCCATATTGTCCATATTGTCCATCGTTTCGCAGCTCGCTGGACAACAATTATCAATGGGTGACCGCTTACAGGGAGAGGACAGGAAAATGGTGCGACGTCCTTTCCTCTCCCTCGCAAAACCAACTATACCGGCAACGCCCTCACAGGTGCAGTGGTCGGCACCAGATATTGCGGAAGCGCACGCGGTCGTTGTGGTCTTGTAATTTCAGCGCGCCGACGGCGGGATGTGGCGTCTCGTAGTTGGCCAGCTTCCTGAATTGGGTCGGCCCCAGCATGGGTTGCATGTGATGGAGAAGGATGCCATCCATGAACAGGGTCAGATAGCCGGGCGCCAGCAGCTTGTCGCCGGCGAAGCGCTGCGCGATCCAGATGATGTCATAGGCGCTCCACTGGCCGCGACGAGGGGCGGCATTGACCAGCGGCGGTTGCTGACCGTAGACGGCGCCGGGAATACCATCGGCATACACGGGATAGTTCCAGTTGTCAATGATCTGAATCTCGTAGAGCTGCATCAGGAAGACACCACTGTTGCCGTGGTCCTTCTGCTCCTCTCCGGGCGGCAATAGCGGCATCTGGTATTCGACATGGAACTGGCAATCGCCGAACTCGCTGCGGGTGTGGATATCGCCGGTCTTGGGCACACTCTCCAAGTAGCCGTTTTCGACTTTCCAGCGGTGCGGCTGCCCGTCCTTGCCAAGCCACTCGTCGCTGTTCTCGCCGTCAAAAAGCACTATTGCATCAGATGGCGGCAGGCCGGCCTGCTCCTGGGTGGGGAAGCGACCGGCCTTGACCACCGGCGGCAAGGGGCGCTGACCGTCATGCACGCGCCAGGGCGTACCGGGAATCATCGGGGTGTCAGTATAACCGGGATGGGTCTTGATTTCGTCTGCCATGATCATGTCCTCTGCTGTTTGTTTACCCGAAACGAAAACGGACGCCCGCCGCAACTCACCCGGCGCCAGCGTCTCAGCGAAAACGAACGATGCCAAAATCCTGCGGTCGGTGCATATTCCGCTCTTGCAGCTGCGCCCAAGTCAGCCAATGCGGATGGGAACAGCCCGACGCGCACTTGTTGAAGTTAGCCCGCCATTGCGTCCCGGCCAAGGGCCGCAGAGACCGCGCCAGCGCTTTTTCAAGGAAAGCAATGGGAATGCGCGCCAGGAGCTGCCAGGTCAGCGGCGTGGTAATCTCCGGCGATACGCGCCGCGGCAATGAATGGACAATCTCAATGCCGTTGAGCTCGTCTTCGCGAAAGACGCGGTGGTCCTTGAAACCGCCGGGCACCAGCGTGCAATCGCGAATATGCGACACATGCAGATTCCCACCGCAGTTGAACTCAAAATTGATGTAACCCAAGCCCGGCAACGGCTCGACGAAGAATTCCACGCAGCTATCGCGAAAGACCATCTGCCCGAATTCAGTTGACAGGCACTGCACATAGCGGTCGGCCACCTCGAAATTGAGGTACAGCCGGTCGTCATCGTAAAACAACCGACAAGTCGTCTGAGGGAAGTGCGGCGGATAGAAGTCCGTCTTGGCGACGCGATCAATGCGCAGCGACGCCGCGCGTTGCCAAACCGGCGCGTGAAAGTCATCGCACGGCTGCTGTCCCTCGGGCAGCGCCGACACTTCCACCTCTGCTGCATAGTCAAGCTGATAGGGCAGGCGTGCCCGCTCCTTGCTCAGTGCGTCCGCCACGGCGGCGGCCGCCAAGCTGACCGGCCCGCAGGCGTCCAGTGCGGCGAGCTCCTGCGCCGCGCGCTCAAGATCGGCAATCTTCCGCAGCGGTGTGAAACCGCGCTGGAGAATCTCCGCCACCCGACCGTACACATCATCAGGCGTCCTCGGCGGCGGCGACAACTCTTGCGGCAGCCGCGCCTGGCTGTTGCGCGCGGCATACGCCGCAGCGGACGCGCCGGCAATGCGCCCGAAGACGAAGACTTCCAGGCCGGCATTGCCGCCAACGCGGTCCGCGCCGTGCAGGCCGCCCATGGCTTCACCGGCGGCGAAGAGCCCCGGCACAGCCGTCGCGCAGTCCGGCGTGACGCGAACACCGCCGAGGGTCGTATGGGCAGCGGGGACGACTTCCTGCCCCAGCTCGGCCAGACTCGGCGCAAAACGCCGGTACTTGGCGTGATAGCCCGGGTATTTGCGGGCAAAAGCCGCCTCATCCACCTGCGTGTAATCAAAGAGGATGCCGCCATGGGCGCAGGCATTGCCGGCTTCGATCTCATGCATGATGATGCGCGCCAACTCACTCTTGCGAGGCAGTGGCCCCGCCGCCGGCAGGATGGACTCGCCATGGCGGTTCAGCAGCCGTGCGCCCTCGTTAAGCACCGCCGTCAACACCGAGAAGCCCCGGAGAGGCTCGGGATAGACCGTCACCGTCGGCTCAAACTGCACAAAACCCTGGTCAATGAGCTCGGCGCCGGCATCCTGGGCCAGGCAGAGACAATCGCCGCGCAAGCTCTTGCTCCAGGTGCTGAACTGCCAAAGGCCGGCAAAACCGCCGCCGGCAAGCACCACGGCCTTGGCGGCGATGACCTCGCCGGCGTCCGTCAACGCCCCGGCGATGCGCCCGTCCGTCAGCAGCAACTTGCTCACTCGCAGCCGCATCACCGGCGTCGCCAAAAGCTCCATGGCCCGGCGGCCCGTCGTGGTCGCCTGATGCACGACCCGCGGATGGCTGGACCCCAGCGCATTGACCATGTCGTAGCTGCCGTCCGCGCTACGGTCAAAGACCAGCCCCATGCCTTCCAGCCGTCGCAGCTCCGGCACGGCCCGGTCGGCCAGCACTCGCGCCAGCGCGGCGTCGCTGTAACCACCCCCAGCACGCAGAACATCGAAATAAAGCATATCCGGGCTGTCCGGCGAATTGACCGGCGCCGAAAAGCCCATGACTTCCGTGGAAGCGCAGCCGCCGACATCGGCCACCAGCACCCGCATTCCCGGCTGCGTTTCACGAATTTCGGCCGCGGCATTGAGGCCCGCAAGCCCCGCACCGATGACGAGCACATCACAACTCTGCGTCTTGTCCATGACTCACAGCTCCCATACTGCGCCGTTGGCCAGCGACCCGACGCATTTACTGAAGAGGCGCAGGAATGGCGGGTAGTCCTCGCCGGGGAATTGCCAGTTCCATTCACCTTTGCGACGAGCCATTTCGTCTTCGCCCACCAGCAGGTCCAGGCGGCGTTCGTCCAGATCAATCTCAATCGTATCGCCGTCCTTGACCAGCGCAAGCGGCCCACAGAGGCCCGCTTCCGGCGAAATATAGCCGATGCTCAGGCCGCTGGAGCCGCCGGAGAAACGTCCGTCGGTGACAATCGCCACGTCCTTGTCCAGTCCCCTGCCCTTGAGCTCCTTCTGAAAAACGTAGGCCGTCGTCCCGAAGGCGGCCTTGGGGCCAAGGTAGCGCAGCACGGCGACATCGCCCTTTTTGACCTCGCCGGCATCCAGACTGGTCAGGGCTGCCTCCAGCGAATCGAAGGTCCGCGCCGGCCCGCGGAAATGCCGCATTTTCTCGTCGCAGGCGCCGACTTTGATGATGCTGCCATCCGGCGCCAGGCTGCCGTAGAGCACATAGAGTGCGCCTTCGCTGGACACGGGATTGTCCAACGGCCGGATGACCTCGCTGTCGAAGACCGGCGCGTCGGCGTAATTTTCCGCGATGCTCTTGCCCGTCACCGTGAGCTCGCCGCTGTCCAGCAGAGGCAGCAGGCGTTTCATCACCGCCCGCGAGCCGCCCGCGCGGTCAACGTCCTGCAAATGCCAGGGGCCGCTGGGCGAAGCGCCGACGATCTGCGGCACCGTTCGTGACGCCACATCGAATTCCGCCCACCACTTGCCGCGCAGACCGGCCTCGGAAGCCACGGCCGGAATATGCATGAAGAGGTTGGTGGAGCCCGCCATGGCCATGGTCACGCGGATGGCGTTCTTGACCGCGCCGGGTGTGATGATCTTGCGGGCCGTAATGCCCTTCTCCAGCAGGGTCATGATCTGCCGCCCGGCCTGGTAGGCGCATTGCAGCAACTCCGAGCTCGTGGCCGCCATGCAGCCATTGCCGGGCAACGCCAGCCCCAGCGCCTCGGCCACCAGGCACATGCTGTTGGCGGTGGTCATCACGCCGCAGGCGCCGCAGGGGCCATACATGCCGGCGACTTCGCGGTCGGCCTGGCGGCGGTCGTATTCGCCACTCATGACCTTGCCGACGTTGTCGGTCAGGTCAATGTAGTTCACGCTGCGGCCATCCAGGAAGGGCATGGGCATGTAGCCGCCGGTGACCATGATCGTCGGAATGTCCAGCCGTGCCGCGCCCATGAGATGGCCCGGCACAATGGAATCGCAGGTCGAGAGCAACACCATCGCGTCGAACATGTTGCTCTCCACAATCAGCTCGACTTCATCGCAGATGTGATTGCGGCTCGGCAGCTCAATGTAACGCGGATTCTTGAGTACCATGCCGTCGCAGATCGCTGAAGTCATGACCTCGAACGGCAGACCGCCGCATTCGCGAATACCCTGCTTCACCCGCTCGCTCAGGGCCTGCAGATGCACGTGGCCCGGATTGTACTCGTTCCAGGAATTGACCACCGCTACCAGCGGCCGCTTAAACTCGTCCTCGGTATAGCCCATGCCGCGCACCAGGCCCCGCCGGCATTCCTCGCCGACGCCGTACTTGCCCATGCTCCGGCAGCGTTTCGCGAAACGTTCGTCCATGCTCGTCCTCCCGGCCGCCGTTCTGCGGCCGCTGTCAGCGTTTTCAGGCTGCAATCACTCGATCATGCTGTCAATGGCGCCGTCAATGGACTGGCCGCCGTCAATGACGAAGGTCTGGCCGGTAATGAAGCGCGATTTTTCATCGTCGGCCAAAAAGAGCATCATCGGCGTGATATCCGAGGTCTGGCCCAGGAATCCCAGCGGAATCTTGCGCAGGTAGGCCTTCATATCCTCTTCGGTATAGCGATTGGAGAGCTTGGTGAGGATGAATCCCGGCGCAATGCAGTTGACATTGATGCCGTACTTGGCCACTTCCACGCCGAGCGCCTTGGTGAACATGTTAAGCCCCGCCTTGGCCGGCGAATAGGGCAGCATCTTGCGCCGCACCCAAGTGACCTGACTGTGAATGGAACTGACGTTGATGATTTTCCCCCGCGTTTTCCGCTCAATCATGTCCCGCACCGCAATCCGCGAGCAGTAGGCCGCCGCATTGAGATTCAAGTCCACCTGGTTATTCCAGTAGGACACCGGCATGTCAATGAAGCCGCCCTCGGGAATCTTCAGCGCGCCGCCAGCGTTGTTGATCAACACATCAATGCGCCCGAAGCGCGCAATGAAGCCACGCACCATCCGTTCGCAGGCGTCGGGATCGCTGACGTCGGCGCCGAAAATTTCCACGTCCGCGCCTATTTCGCGCACTTGCGCCGCCGTTTTTTCCGCGCCCTCGGGGTCCTTGTTGTAATTGACGCCGATGGCGCAGCCCTCACGCGCAAAAGCCAGCGCCGTCGCCGCGCCAATGCCGTGTGACGACCCCGTAATCAATACTGTCTTGCCTGCAACTGACATCGCTCTGCTCCTTCATCTTGCTGTCTGTCGTTGGAAAAACACTATTCACGTTATCAAACCGAAAATCGGCGATTGCCTTCAGTAGCTGACGCCCATCGCCCGCAAATGCTCGCGCACCGTATACATGGTCAGAAATAAATACTCCGGCAACTGATTGCCGCGTGACGTAATCAGCCGCCGCGCCAACTCAGGCAGGTCCCGCACTCCCTCGCCATACCACGCGGCGACTCGCCGGCCATTTTCGGCCACGATGGCCAGATTGTCCGCCAAAAACGTCCGCACCTGCGCCGCGCCTTCAACCACCGGCTCTTCCCAGGGCAGATAGGGATGGCCCATCACGACCCGCTCAATCTTTTCATTCTGCAACCGCTCAATGCTGCGCACATAGCCCGGCAGGTCCATGTAGAGCGCGCAACCCTGCGACTTGGTGCCGTTGCCCTGCAGGGAATCGCCTGTCAGCAGAGTGCCGCCGGCTTCGTCCAAGTAACACACGGAATCGCTGTCGTGCCCCGGACAATGCAGCAAGCGCAGGCCATCCAAGCTCTCGCCGTCCTGCATCACCACGTCTGCTTCGATTCCCAGCAACACCGCCGCCGGCGGTGAACTGTGCGCCGGAAAGGCCGCCCGAATCAGCTTGTTGTAACGCAAGGGATCGCGCAGCTTCGCCACCGAACCGGCATAGGACACGCAACGCCGCAGCCCCAGCTCACGCAAGCGATAATGACCGCCAACGTGGTCGCCATGCGTGTGCGTGTGCAACAACGCCGTCACGGTGCTTGGCGTCAAACCCAGCTCAGCCAAGGCCGGCACCAGGCAATTGTCAACTCCCTCCGCACTGGCGGCGCTGTCAAGCAAATAGGCGCGCTCACCACGCCGAACCAAATAGACTCCACTCCAAGTACTTGAAAACGGCACCCGCAATAGATAAATGCCGGGGCCGACCTTCTCAAAATGAACAGCTGCTGACATTCCAAAGTACTCCTCTGTGCCGAGCGTGGCCGGCAGTCTATCACATCCGACGCAAAACAGGCTTACTGTACACGCCAAGAAGGCGTTGCCAATAGCCAAACGCCCAAAAACACGGGGCTGTGGACTGGTGGACAGGGTGGACTCGGTGGACACGGTGGACAGAGTGGACAGGGTGGACTCGGTGGACAAGCACCTGTTTCCTGTCCGTTTTGCGGAACCAGGTGCGCCTGTTTCCCGGCCGTGCTGCGGGCTTGTAGCCCGCAGCGTGACATGACTCCGCTAACAGCACCAGTCACCGAACAACCCAAACCAAGCTCTACCG
>JAAZKQ010000230.1 GCA_012799755.1 Lentisphaerota bacterium
ATTGCAAGGCAACAGAAAACGGCCAATTATCAATCGGTGACCGCTTACGGGCGCAGGGTAACCGGTCATCCATTGATAACTGTTGTTCCCACAAGCTACTATGGACACTATGGACAATATGGACGGCGGGCAAGCGGGTGTTGTCGTCCATCGTGTCCATGTTGCGCCGTAGGCGCTTAACCATGCTTAACCCCAGCCTTCAGGCTGGGGTGGCGAACTCCCCATGAGGCAGTGCCTTGTAAAGGCACTACAGCAGAAAAAGACCACCGGCACGACCGGTATCAATCGGTGGCCGCTTACGCTACGCCCGTCGCAGCCGCCACCCGAACGTAGAGGAGAATATCCACATCATGAGCAGCATAGCAGAAAACATTGCCCGTGTCCAAGAACGCCTGGCCAAAGCCCTCCAACGCGCGGAACGCAGCCCGAACGACGCACGCCTGCTCGCCGTCAGCAAGACCTTTTCTGCCGACATCGTGCAGGAAGCCTATGACGCCGGCCTGCGCAGCTTCGGCGAAAACCGCGTGCAAGAACTCTGCGACAAGGCGCCGAAACTCCCCAGCGATTGCGAATGGCACCTCATCGGCCAACTCCAGAGAAACAAGGTGCGCCCAGCGCTGGAGCACGCCGGCTGGTTGCACGGCGTTGACTCGCTGGCGCTCGCCCAGCGCATTCAGCGCCTCGCCGACGACATGAAGGTCGCACCCACCTTTCTACTGGAAGTCAATATCTCCGGTGAAGAAAGCAAATTCGGCTTGGCGCCGGAGGACGTGGAAGCCGTGCTCACGGCCCTGCCCGAAGGGCCGGGCTGCTGCCGCGGTTTGATGACAATCGCCCCCTTGGGCGCCTCCGAAAGCGAACTGCACGCCGTCTTCGCAGGGTTGCGCAAACTGCGGGATCAGCTCGCCGTCCGCTGCGGTACGGCTCTACCCGAGCTGTCCATGGGCATGTCCGGAGATATGGAAATCGCCGTAGCCGAAGGCGCGACCATTGTCCGCATCGGCACGGCGATTTTCGGTCAACGCTGAGCATGCCGCCCAAGCCACCGGCTTGCAGAGCGGCCCTCAGCCTGCGCGGCATTCCTCGACCAGCTTCATCAAGCGCCGCCCATACTCGACATAGTTGTCAAACATCGCCTGCGGATCGGCCTTGATGGACGCATCATGGAAAACCACCTGCATATGCGGCTCAATGGAGATGCCGCCATCATAGCCTCTGGCCAGCAAGTCCTTCAAAATCCGCCGCACATCGCCATCGCCCTCGCCCGGCCAGGTACAAACCAAGTCTTTCTTCACCGGATCAAAGTGGCCGTCCTTGATATGGATGTAAACGACGTGCTCCTTGACGTGGGAGTAGAATTCCCAGCTGGATTCCTTCGGGTAGGGTTTCGGCTTGGACCTGTCATCCGTACTGATGGGATTGCCCGTGTCAAAGACCAGTTTCAGGCCGGGGACATTCTCCAGCATCTTCAGCGTGAAAGGCCAGCCCATGCCACCGTAGTTCATGCAGTTCTCATGCACCGGCTGAATGCCGTTGTCCAGGAACATGCGGGTGAGTTCCCGCAGGCGCCGGAAACGCTCCTCCTCCATCTGATCATCCGGCTCGCGATCATCCAAGCGGGCGAAACTCATGATGCGAATCAGCTTGGTCCCCAGACGCTTCATCCGCGGAATGGCCCGCGCCGTCTCTTCTAACGAAGAATCAAAGGGCTCCGTGATTTTCTTGCCCCAGTTGGCAATCGTCGAGCCAAAACAATTCACTTTCACGCCTGCCGCATCCAACTCGTCAGCAACCTGCGCAAAGCGTTCCTCGGACAAATTATGGATATTCACCCCGTCAATGGCGCGGGCCTCAATGTTGCTCCAGCCCAGCGCCTTGGTCGCCCGTATCTGTCCTGCCAAATCCTTGGCTGCCTCGTCCGCAAATCCAGTGTAATACATCGTTCATCTCCTGCTTGGCGGCGACGCTGTTCCGGCGCCGCGGCCGTCCTTGTTACGGTCTTTGTAGCACGCTTGAAGACCTGTTTAACATAAAACCCGCCCCGCTCTTCAGCAAGAACGCCAAGCGCATAAATAGCGCAGGGCAAGTAATCGGTCACTCTTTGGACAATAACCCATAGCCCGCAGCGTCGCGCGATCCCGCCGCCGCCCAAGCGCTCGGACACCGCCTGTGGACACGGAACTATGGACACTATGGACGACAGCAGCTACTGTCCACCTAGTCCATCTTCACCAAGCTGAAGCGCCTTGCAGTTGCCCCAAGGTATTGGCGGAGGCATTCGAAGAGCACGACTGCGGCGCAATTGCCGACATTGATGGAGTTCTTCTGGCCTCTTGCCGGCAGCGCGATGACCGCGTCGCAGAGCGCCAAAGCCTCCGGGTCAATACCCAGCGCTTCGTTGCCCAGGACAATGGCCGCCGGAAAGAGCAACTGGCAGTCCCAGTACATCTGCGCGTCCAAGGCGGTTTCGACGGCGTAGACAGTATAACCGTCGGCCTTGAGTGCCCGGATGGCGCCGGCGGCCGTATCGGCGACCTCACAGGGCACGACTTCGTCGCAGCCCCGCGCGGTCTTGGCCAGCTTCGGGTGTGGCGGCGCGGCCGTGTAGCCGCAGGCGATGATCTTCGCCACCCGCGTCGCTTCAGCCACGCGGAAGATGTTCCCGACGTTGTAGGCGCTGCGCAGCCGGTCAAGAACCACCACCACCGGCATGGCATCCGGGCATTCCGGACTCGACCGATCACCCTGGCGGACAGTAAGCGTCATAACACCCCGTAACTAAAAAGCAGTGCTGCTCACCCGTGAAAAAACATCTCCCGTCATGGATCGTGTCCATAGCGGGAAACATTTTGTGTTGAATCGTATCCATTGACAATAAAATGAACTTAACGCCGTGGCCCACCGCGGCGGACGCGGGTACCGCTTGGCCGTGCATCGCGTCGGCGCGAACGGTCGCCGAAACGCCCTTCGCCTTCCTGTCGTGCGCGACGCGGCGGCATAGGTGCGCTGGGCTTGCGGGGCTGGATCATCGCCTCGGTCGGCGTGGTGATCGTCAGCGCGCGGTCAATGAACTTTTCAATATCAGGGATCACGAATGAGCAGCCTTCGTCAGCAAAGCTGATGGCGCGACCGGTGCTGCCGGCGCGAGCGGTACGACCGATGCGGTGCACATAGTCTTCGGCCTCATAAGGCAGATCGTAGTTGATGACATGCGAGATGTTATCAACGTGGATGCCACGCCCGGCGACATCCGTCGCCACAATGACTTTGATCGCGCCATTGCGGAAATCTTCGAGAATCCGCAGGCGTTTTTTCTGATCCACATCACCGCTGAGTATTTCGCTGCTGACGCCATAACGTTGCAGATTGCGATGGAGTTCCTCGACATCCCGCCGACGGTTGCGGAAGATCAGGACGCGTTCACAGTCTTCATTTTCGAGCGTCCACAGCAGTACGGGCATCTTTTCGGCGCTTGACACGGCGTAGATCGTCTCATCAATGCCGGTGGCGACGATATGCTCAGGCTCCACTTCGACGACCACAGGCTCGGGGCGCATCCAGCGCGAAGCAAGGTTCATAATATCACGCGAGAGTGTTGCACTGAAGAGCATCGTCTGGCGCTCTTCGGGCTTGGGCAGTTGCGTGACGATGCGCTTGACATCGGGGATGAATCCCATGTCGAGCATACGGTCGGCCTCATCAATCACCAGTATGTCCAATTTACTGCAATCAACCGCGCCCTGCCGCAGGTAGTCAATAA
>JAAZKQ010000231.1 GCA_012799755.1 Lentisphaerota bacterium
ACTCTCAAAAAAATCTGCGCAAATCTGCGTAATCTGCGGATAAAAAATGTCTGTTATCAATCGCTGATCGCTTACCAAACCGAGAAGAAGATAAATCAAAGTGGGGCCAAGGATACATGTTGCCAGTGATATATTTTCAACTTGGCGTTGGCAACAGACTGCGCTCAGGCTGGGGGCCACATAGTATCAATGGCTGACCGATTATTATGAAAGGTGCAGGAGTCATGATGACGACGATAGCCATTGATGGCCCGGTAGTCCGCCTGCGTCACCCCGCGTTTACGGACGGCTGGCGCGCTTTCATCCTCAGTGACAGCCATTTGGCTCTTGATGACGAGCGCGGTCTTCCCTATCGTCAGCACAGCCAACGCATGGCCGGCGGCTACAAGCAGGCGCAGGCTTACTGGGAACAGGCGCTGGAGCGGGCGGTGGCGGAGAAGGTCAATCACCTTTTTCTACTGGGCGACATGTGCAGCTTTCCCTCGGCGGCAGTGGTGGATTACCTGTCGCAGACACTACGGGATACGGGTATCGCCTACAGCTATATCGCGGGCAATCACGATTGGCATTACGAAGGCATGCCGGGCAGCGAAATTGCCCTGCGGGACGAGTGGTGCCGACGGCGGCTGGCGCCGCTTTACCAAGGCCGGCAGCCGCTGATGCATGCCGAAGTCCATGGCGGGCTGCGGGTCGTGCTGGTTGATAATTCCGTGTACGAGATTTTGCCCGAGCAGCGGGATTTTTTCCGTGCTCAAGTCGCCCACGGGGGGCCTATGATACTGTTGGTGCATGTGCCGCTATACGTCCCTGGACGCTCCATTTTCTTTGGTTGTGGGCACCCTCAGTGGGGCGCGGCGACGGACCCCTATTGGCAGATTGAGGGGCGCGAGCGCTGGCCGGAGAGCGGCCACAGTGCCTGTACCTATGACTTTCATCGTGAGGTCTTCGCGACGCTGGAGTTGCCGGCCATTTTTGCCGGTCATATTCACAGGCGTTCGCTGGATGTCCACTGCGGCAAGACGCAGATCGTGGTGCCGGGCTTGGCAGTCGCCGGGGAATTCACAGAACTGCGTTTGTGTGGCGAAGCGACGTCTGGTCAGTAGCCGCGACGTCTCTGGCGAGGGGCCTGCGTCAGCCACTTCGCTTACAAGCTGCCGAGGAGCTTGTCCAATTTAGAAATGGTGACCGGTTTGAGTAGAATATTGTCGAAGTGCTTCATGTCAAACGAATTGCGCACTTCTGCATCGGCAGTGACAGCGACGATTTTCAGGGCGTCAAAACGCTTTTGGGCACGGATGCGTTTAGCGAGCTGCGGGCCATTGATGTCGGGCATCCAGATGTCGGTGAGGAGGACGTCAGGTATCTGAGCACTATTGTCAAGCAGCTGCAAGACTTCGCGACCGTTGGCCGCAGTTGTGGCGTTGACGCCCATTTTTTTGAGCATGGCCGAGAGTACCTGCAAGTTCATGGGCACGTCGTCGGCAACGAGTACGCGCAGATGCTGGTAGTTGCGCTGCGTTGGCTGCTCGTTGCCCTCATGTTCAGCGCCGCTGAGGCGAGACAGGCCGGTGCGCGGCTTGGCGTCGTAGGGCACATTGTGCAGCGTCACCAGGAATTCGCTTCCCTTGCCGACTTCGCTGATGACGCTAATGCTGCCGCCCATGCGCTGCGCGAGGCGCTGCGAGATGGCCAGACCCAGGCCCGATCCATGGCCGAGCGCGCTGTCGCGTACAGAGTCCTGCTGTTCAAAGGGTTGGAAGATGCGTTGGCGATATTCCGGTCGGATGCCGCAGCCGGTGTCACTGACGGCGATCTTCAGGGTACCCTTCTCGTCGTTGAGAGGCATGAAGTTGATGCAGACGATGATATCGCCATGGTCTGTGAATTTGATGGCGTTGCCGACGAGATTGAGGAGGATTTGGCGCAGGCGCAGGGTGTCCAGCTGTAAAATGGGTATGTCGTTGCTGTAGTTGACGCGGAAATTCAACCCTTTATTGCTGGCGCTGTGTTTGAAGATAGCCAGGATTTCCTGGGCGAGGGATGGTATTTCGGTAGGTTGGGGGACGATGATCATCTGGTCGGCCTCAATTTTCGAGAGGTCAAGCACATCATTAATGAGGTTGAGGAGAGCTTTGCCTGCCAGATTGATGGACTCCAGGTATTCGTTGCGCTCGGCGCCGGTTATTTCGCTGTTGCGCAGGAGTTCGCTGAAGCCGATGACGGCGTTGAGCGGCGTGCGCAGCTCGTGGCTGATATTGGCCAGGAAGTAGCCTTTGGCCTTGTTGGCGTTCTGAGCTTCCAGCAGCGCCTGCTGGAGCCTGTGCTGGGTGGCCTTGGCTTCCGTGATGTCTACCATGGTTTCAAGGACATAGACCAGTTCCTGATCAATGAAGATCGGGTGGCTGGTGAGGCGGAAATCCCGTTCTTTGATGCGGAGTTCCTTGCTGTGCATCTGGTGATCTTGGATAGTCAGCACCAGCGGACAATCCTTGGGGCGTTCGTGCTTCGAGCAGAAGGTGAGGAAGCAGGGATCGCTGTAGAGCAGCTCCTCGTCCACGCCAGTGACTTCGAGCCCGGCGTTGTTCACCTGCAAGAGTTCACAGCCACTGTTGAAGAGCAAGATGGGGATCTGTATCGTGTCGAGGATCAGGCGTTTTTCATATTCGCTGCGTTTGAGTTTTTCCCGGTTGTAGCGCCGTTCGAGGATGATTTCGACGATATGTGCCGCCGAGAGCAGTAGCGACTGGTCTTCGGGACCGAGGCTATTGCGTTGTTCAGAGAAGGCGAAGCCGATGAAGCCCCAGAGCTTATCGCGGGTGCATAGAGCCATCCGGCAGATGGACTTCGTATCGGTACTGGACAGAATATCCAGCAGCTCCGCCGGAATGACAGGGCGCTTGCTGTTGTTGACATCGGCGATGACTTGCAGGGGGCTCTCGTCGAAATGCTCCAGCCAAGCGTTGCTTTTTTGCATCGGTATATCCGTAAAGAGTTTGGCTTTGCCGATGATTGTCGGCGTCGTCCATTCAATGACAGGGCGGACACGGGAGTTGGCTTTGTCGAACTGGAAGATGCAGCAGCGCTCGGCGCCGAACCACTTGGCAATAGTTCGTTGCACGTTTTGGAGGGCGACGTCATCGTCGTCGCTGAGAATGATGGACTCCAAACAGGAGTTGAAGAGCCGTTCCTGAGCGACATAGGTTTCGAGTTGCTCGCTGAGCTTGATGTATTCAAGCTCACGGCGTCTCTCCTCGGTGACATCGAAACCCAGGATCATCACCAGCGAGGTGTTTTGGGTCTGGACTTGCGTGACTTCGACGGCGAATTCGCGTTCACTGCCGTCCTTGTCGCGCAGCTTCTGGCTCTTGCGGAGTCTGCCAGTTTTAGCCAGTACCAGATGTTCCTGGTGGAACTGTTCAGCCAGGGGCTTGAAGACCTCGATTTCGCTGTCTGTGCGGCCGATGATGTCCTCGGCGCTGATGCCGTAAAAAGTTTCGGATGCCTTGTTCCAGGCGATATAACGGTAATCGTCATTGGCATCTTTGGCCGCGAAGATGGCCGGGATATTTTCGAGGAGGCCGGTGAGCATGAGGTTGGTTTCGCGGAGCTGGTTGCGGTTGTCGTGCAGCTCAGTGATGTCAAGGCGGATGCCTAGCAGCAAATCACGGCCGGATTGACGGCGAATGCGGGCTTTGATGGTATGGGCGGTGATGATCTTGCCATCGGCGCAGGGTAGTTCTTCAACGACTTCGAGTTCCTTGCCGGAGTTCATGGCCTCGCCGTCAGTGCTGGTATATTTATCCGCATAATGCTTGGGGAAGAGGTCGTATGTGGTTTTGCCGATCATGGCGCCGTCAGGCAAGCCGAGCAGCTGGTGGTAGTAGTGGTTGCTGATGATGAAGCGGTTCCCGTCATAGTAATCCTTGACGAAGAGGGCGCAGGGGAGGGTGTCAAGAACAGCCTGGAAAAGGGTATTGGTTTCTTGCAGCTGGGTTTCGCGGGTGATTTCGTCGCTGATGTTGAACATGAGTGTAAGGAGCATTTTTTCACCGCTGGCGCGGGTGAGTACCTTGCGGAAGAATTTGCCTTGGTGGACGGCGAAGTCAGGTCCAACGAAGGGGCCGACTTTTTCGCTGGGCGTGTCCATAGCGGCGGCACTGCGGTCATCGTCCTTGATGCTGTCGAGTATGGCCGGCAGGTTCCGGGTGTTTTTGCCGTTTTTGCTTCGGGTCAGCTGGTCCTTGTTCGGCAGTGACTGGTGCATGGTATTGCTGAGGACGTGGCTGAACTGGTCACAGATGTTGCTGACGGAGATGTAGCAAGGCAGATTGTCAATGATTTCTTGCAGCAGCAGCATGGTGTCGTAGTTGAGCTGTTCATTGCGGCGCAAGTCGGTGACATCGCGGATGTAGCCGATGATTTCCCGTTGGCCGCTGGCTGCATTGCTCATGGCGTTGGCCTTGAGCTCGAAGTAGCGGGCGCTGAGTCGGTCCTGGTTGCGGAAGGTCAGAGCTATGCTGTCGCTGTCGCCTGATTGTATGCTTTGCCAGGCACTCTTGAAAGCCGCCTGATCTTCGGAATGGACCCATTCCTCCACCGGCAGGACTGTGCCGTCTTTGCGGCGACCCCAGAGGTTTTCAGAAACGCCGGCGAATGGGTGGGTGGCGTTATCACCGTGGAGGTAGCTCATTTCGGCGACGGCGGCTGCGGCCTGCAGGAGGGAGTTTTGGATGTTGAGCTGGGCGAGCTGCTGGAAATCGTCAGTGTCATCACGGAAGGCCATGACGACGCCGTCCAGTTGCCGACCGCCGTTGTAGATGGGCGTAGCGCTGCCGCTGATGTGCAGCCGGCGGCCATCACGAGTCTGGAGACGGAAATGGCAGTAGCGGTGAATGTCCTGTTCTTGGCGCAGTACGCTCTGGATAGGATGGACTAGCAGTTGCTGCTTGTTGGCGTCAAGCAGCGGCAAGACATCCTGATAGGGCTTGCCGATGATTTCATCCGACCTGAGGTCCAGGATCTGACGGCAGGCGGTGTTGGCCAGAGTGATTGTGCCGTCCTTGTCAGTGACCAGAACGGCGTCGCCAATGGCTTCGAGCGTGGCGGCAAAACGCTCAGTAAGGGCTGCGGCGCGCCGGCGCTCATGCTGGAGTTCATCAATGTCCGAGAACGCACAGAGGACCCCCAGGCCGCCAAACACCTGTCGTGGAAGTTTTTGCATGGCGACGCGGTACTGGCGGCCGGAGATGGCGAATTCGTGGGTTGTGGTCTTGCCGTCCGCCAGCACTGCCATGACTTTGTCGCGGAAGATATCGCGGATATCTGCCGGCAGGTCGTCAAAGCTGTGGATGCCGTTTGCCCACGCTGCGCCTTCAGCCGTGGGCCGCTGCCTGAAAAGCACGCTGCCTTCGCCGCTGAAAACGAGAATCTGCGATGGCAGGGACGAGAAAATAATCGTACGCAACTGTTTGCGACGCCAATCCAAAAGGAGGAAGAGCAACGTCGCGAACAGCGCGGTCAGGGCCAGGACGATAACAGGACAGCCTGCGCCGGCCTGCGCCGCGTTCCCTGAATCAACGCCGGCTGCCCAGCAGGGCGGCGTGTACAGGCCGACATAGGCGAGAGCAGCAACAAGGGGCGCCGCACGAAAAAATATCCACGGTGTGTGGCGTATAGCCGCTACAGGAGCGGAGAAATGAAAAAAGAACTTCACGCTGATAATTACCAAATTACTGAGATGAACAGAATGCGGTTCCGCCTGCATGTACGGCCAAACCGCATTGAATTGGGACTAGCACTGTAAAAAGAAAGTATAATGTCTCTTTTATCTGTTCTCAATAGGCTTAAGGCGCTAAGGGCAAAAAAGGCTGCCGGCGAATTCGTTTTTTGTTTTATCATGGATGACGCCATCCTTGCCGTTGTTGCAAAGTGACTCAGGGCGCGCTGGGTTTTTGCCAATGGGTCTGGCGAAGCGCTTCGTAGAGGGCGATGGACACCGCGTTGGCCAAATTGTGGCTGCGAGCGTGCTTGCCGGGCATGGGAATGGTGTAGAGCTGATCGCTGTAGTGCTCGTAAAAAGCCGGCGGCAGGCCATGTCCTTCGTTGCCGAAGACCAACCAGTCGCCTTCCGCAAACGTTTGTTCGTAGATGTTACGGGTGGTTTTGGTACTGCAGAAAAACATTCGGGTTGGGTGCTCGTTGCGCTGAAGGAAATCGTCCCAGTTTTCATAGAGATGCCAGCACAGGTGGGGCCAGTAGTCCAGGCCGGCGCGGCGCAGATGGGCCTCATCCAGTGAAAATCCCAGCGGCTTGATCAGGTGCAGAGCCGCGTCCGTGCAAACGCAGAGACGACCGATGCTGCCGGTGTTCTGCGGTATCTCCGGCGCAACCAGGACAATATTGTAGCAGGGCTTCATCATACGAGGTGGAAAGGATGGGTGCCGACAAAGGGGAGTAATCGGTCACTCTTTGGACAACACCCCATCTTTCGTGCTTGTTATGTCGCACCCTTACAGGGTGCAATTTCGGAGGGACGCTCCACCCAGGGCGGCGCGCGCTTTCAGCGCGG
>JAAZKQ010000232.1 GCA_012799755.1 Lentisphaerota bacterium
CAATCCACCAGTCGCGCCAGTTTGCTCACGCCATACACCTGCCCCTTTGGGATGTAGCCGATATGACAGCGGCCGAAAAACGGCAGCATGTGGTGTTCACAGAGACTGTAGACTTCGATGTCCCGCACAATCACCATGTGATTGCAGTCTTCGTGAAAGATCGCGTCGCCCATCACCTCTTCGGGCCGTTGCTGGTAGCCGCGCAGCAAAAATTCAAAGCTCTTGGCAACCCTCTCGGGCGTCTTCGCCAAGCCTTCACGATCAGGGTTCTCGCCGATATTGAGCAGCAGTTGCCGTATCAGCGCTTCCGTGCTCTTGTCTTCAGCCATATCTTGTCCAGCCTCCTTGTTATTCCTCGCCTGCCGGAGACTCACGACTGTGCGCGACCGACAAAATGATCCAGTTCCCTCAGCTTCGCCGCATCCAAAGGACTCACGCCGCCTAGCTGCCGCACAATCAGTGTATGCCGCGCGGCGACTTCCAGCAACTCCAGACGGTCAAATGCCGCCAGCAGGGTATCGCCAACAGCCAGCACGCCATGGTTTTCCAACAGCAGACAGACAGCGGCGCCAATGCCTGTCGCCACCCGCGTGGCCAGTTCCTCCGTGCCCATCAGCGCATAAGGAATAAATACCGGTCGGCCAAGCAATGCGTAGGCTTCCGCCGTCAGTGTCGTATCCAGCTCCACGCCGCGGATGGCGCAGAAGGCGCCGGCCGTCACCGGATGGGCATGCACAATCGCCTGCACATCCGGCCGCTGCCGATAGATCGCCAGATGCATACCCGTCTCAATGCTCAGCCCGAGCTCGGGTGTGAGATTGGCGCCCCCGGCCAGTTCAACCACGCCCACGCCGGTTGCCGCCAACTCGCCCTTGTCCAATTTCGACGCCGAGATCGCCACGCAGCCATCGCCGACCCGACAGGATATGTTCCCGCCGGAAGTCGTCGTCAAGCCCTGCCGATAGAGCCGCCGCATAAAATACGCGACCTGTCCCCGTTCCTCAGCATACATCATCGTCACTGTCTTTCCAAAACCAGGCCGGCAGCCGGCACAATCACTTCAGGTTCATCATGTAATAGTGGGTGATTTCCTGCTCGCGTCCAAAGATATTGGCAATCAGCGCGCTGCGAATCCACATGCCATTGCGCATCTGCCGCCAGTAGACCGCCCGGGGGTCGTTATCGCAAGCCGGGTCCAGCTCCTGCCGCCGCGGCAACGGGTGCATGATCACACCCGTACGCTTGAGTTTCTGCAAGTCCTCGGCCGTAAACGAATAGTCCGCCCAGTTGTACTTGGGCTTCTCACCGTGTGGGTCGTCCCACTCGGTCTGCACTCGCGTCATGTAGATCGCATCCGCGTCCGGAATGGTCGCCTTGAAGTTGGTGGTAACATCGTAATTCACGCCAAAGGTCCAGCTGGTCAAGAATATCCTGCCCGATTTGCAAGGCTTCCGGCGCCGCGAAGGTCTGGCGGATATTCGGATAGTAGGTCAAAAGCCGCGACAAGGACCGCACCGTCCGCCCGCGCATAAGATCGCCGCAGAAAACGATGTGCTTGTTTTCAAGACCACCACTCTTCTCGAAACTACGTTGTAGGGTGTAGATGTCCAACAGGGCCTGCGTGGGATGCTGATCCTTGCCTGAGCCGGCATTGATGATCGGCAGAGGCCGCTCGGTGTTGGACAGTATCCACGCCATCTCTTCAACAAAGTCCTGCCAGGGCGTCCGCATGATAATCATGTCGAAGTAGGAACCGAAGGTCCGCACCGAGTCCGTCGGCGTCTCGCCCTTCATTTCGCTGGAGATGGAGGTGTCGCGCACTTCCCCCATGCGCATGCCAAGAATCTGGCAGGCGGCATAGAAGGACAGGAAGGTACGGCTGCTCGGCTGGCTGAAATACAACATCGTGCGCTTGTGGCAAAGCAAATCCGAAAGGAATTTCATGCCGTCACGGCTCTTGGCGATGCGCCGGATACGCGTGGCCAGGTCACAGAGCAGATCGAGGCTGTCGCGTTCGAACTGCTGGGCGATCAGCACATGATAGGGACGACCGGTGGACTGCACCAAGTAAGGCGCGCGTTCGTCCGGCGTGAGGGAGCTGAACTGTTCCCAACTGATCTCATCAAGCCGCTTGCGTTTTAACATCGCTTTCTCTCCAAATTTTGTTCGAGGCTTACCATGGTCGCCTCAGACCACCATCCGCAAAAACCAAACCATACTCACGCGAGCGAAGACAAAATCATCGCTTTGATGGTGTGCATGCGATTTTCCGCTTCGTCAAAGACTTTGGAAAACGACGCCTCGAAAACATCGTCGCTCACTTCCATCGCACCCGTCGCCTTGCTCATCTCCGTGTTGCCGTCGTGGAAGGCCGGCAAACAATGCAGAAACATCACCCGCCCGGAATCAAGATTGCCCGTGGCGCGCACGAGGTCCATGTTCACTTGGAAGGGGCGCAACAGTCGCAAACGCTCCTGGAAAACCGCTTCTTCGCCCATGGACGCCCAGACGTCGGTGTACAGGATGTTCGCGCCGCGGACGCCGGCAAGCGGGTCGTGGCTGACGCTCACCGTCGAACCATGCCGCGCCGCTGCCGCCTCGGCCATCGCCAGCACCTTCGGGTCCGGCGACAACTCCCGCGGACAGACGTCCACCACGTCTATGCCGGCCTTGGCGCAGCCGATCATCAAAGAGTTGCAGACATTATTCCGGCCGTCACCGACGAAGGCCAGCTTCAGGCCCTTGAAACTCCCGAAATGCTCCTTGATGGTCTGCAAATCCGCCAGAACCTGGGTGGGATGCCAGTCGTCCGTCAGGCCATTCCACACCGGCACGCCGGCATACTCCGCCAGTTCTTCGACGATGCTGTGGGCAAAGCCCCGGAAGAGAATGCCGTCAAAAAGCCGGCCCAGCACCCTGGCAGTGTCCTTCACCGACTCTTTCTTGCCGAAATGGATATCGCTCTGCCCCAGGTACTCGGTGTAACCGCCTTCATCCCGCACGGCGACCACGGTCGCGCAGCGCGTCCGGGTCGAAGACTTCTGAAAGATCAGGCAGATATTGCGCCCTTTGAGCAGGGGATTCTTCAGGTGCTCGCCGACTTTCTTCCGTGCTTTCAGGGCGATGGCGAAATCCACCAGGCCGAGCATCTGTTCGTCACTGATATCGGCCAGCCGCAACAGCGACTTGCCCTGTAACCCCAACGAAGGTACTACATTCATGCTTTCCCGCTCCTGTCGCAATCTTTCTCTTGTCCTACGGTATGATCTGTGTGCCAATGCCCCGGTCGGTAAATAGTTCCAGCAACAACGAATGTCGTACCCGACCATCAATCATATGAACCTTGCCCACTCCTGCTCGCAGCGCCTCCGCCGCGCTTTGCAGCTTCGGCAGCATCCCGCCGGAAATGACCTTGTCCTGCGCCAGCTGCTCAATCTCGCCCATGCAAATGGTCGAAATCAGGCTAGCCTCGTCAACCGGGTCACGCAGCACCCCCGGCACATCGCTCAGAAAAACCAGCTTGCGCACCTTGAGCATCGCCGCAACGACACAAGCAGCCATATCGGCATTGATATTATAGGCTTGGCCATTCATGTCGCAGGCGAGCGGTGTTATCACCGGCACCTCGCCGCGGGACATGATCCAGTTCAGCTGTGGCGTGTCCACATTCACCACCCGACCGACAAAGCCCAGGTCAATCTCCGCGCCGGTTTCTTTGTCCACCGTCCCTGTCCGCTCACAACGCAGGACATTCTTGCCGGACACCGCTGCCGCCGTCACGCCACATTCCCGGAGCATACGCACCAAGTCGGCATTGACCACCTGGTGCAGCACTTGATCCACGACCTTGATGGTCTTCTCGCAGGTATAGCGCAGGCCATTAATGAACTGCGTCGGCACGCCTTGCGCTTTCAACTCGGCGCTGATTGCCTTGCCGCCGCCGTGAACTATCACCGGTCGCATGCCCGCAGAGGCCATGAAGGCAACATCGCGCAATACCCCGCGGGTGACCTCGGGGTCCTCCATGGCGCTGCCGCCGAACTTTACCAACACGACACTACCGTGAAAGTCCTGAATGTATGGCAGGGCCTCCAACAACACATCGGCTTTCGCTATCAGCTCTTTCATCCTTGCCGTAACCTTCTGTTTAGCAAACCACGAAGCCTTCTCAAAAAAGCTTTAATTTAAATCCTCAACGGAATTCTTCACGCCGACGACCGCGTGTTTTCCGACGATAAGTGGTAAGCGGTCACCCATTGATAACTCTGTTCTTGCGGTCATTCTGATCGCCTTGCCGCCAAAACATCTTTTCCCTGGCATTTGAGCGCTGAAAGCGCGAACTATGACAGCCCAGGGCAAAGCGACGCCGAAGGCAGAGCGTCGCCCTGGGTGGAGTGCCGTTTATATTCGTGTTCCTCGGCCTCTTTGGCGCCAGTCGGCGAAGCTGACTGGCGCCAAAGAGGCAATGGAACCTATGCAAGGTCTTCCCCTTTTTACGCTTTGCATCCCAAACGGTGTTTTTTTAGGTCGCCCTTACAGGGCTCTTTCCGGGTATGGGCCTTACCCAGGGCGGCGCGCCCTGCGGCGCTTGCCCTGGGCTATCTTAGGGCGCGCCTTCGGCGCTGAAAACCAAAGGCAGCAGGAACTGGCTGTTATCAAAGAGTGACCGGCTACCTACACGTGTAAGCGATCACCCATTGGTAACAGCGATATTGCGAGCATGCTTGCACGCCGTTTGCGGGGTCATGTGCCGCTGCGGGCTGCAAGCCCACAGCACGGTTGGCGCCTGCGTGTGCCTGGGTTTTTCGTTTGCGGGGTCATGTGCCGCTGCGGGCTGCAAGCCCACAGCACGGTTGGCGCCTGCGTGTGCTTGGGTTTTTCGTTTGCGGGGTCATGTGCCGCTGCGGGCTGCAAGCCCACAGCACGGTCGGCGCCTGCGTGTGCCTGGGTTTTTCGTTTGCGGGGTCATGTGCCGCTGCGAGGTCAAGGTACCTGTGGCGCTGTCCGTAAGTTGCGGAACGATGGACAGTATGGACACGATGGACGACGACACCTGCTCGCCCTCCGCCCATACTGTCCATAGTGTCCATAGCAGCTTGCGGGAACAACAGTTATCAACGGCTGACCGGTTGCGCAGGGACTTGCAGGCACAGCCCCACTGCTGCGAATACGCTGAATATCAATATGCGAGGGCGCGACTGATGTATAGTAATCTTGGAAAATCCGCACTAAGCAGAAAAAGGAGATATCATGCGTCGAAGCTTCGTTGTTGCAGCAATCATGTGTCTGTTTGGTCTGGCCGCAATGGCCGCTGAGATGCGTCTTGAGCAGTCGCCGTTATATGGTCAGGTCGCGATCCTGAGCGAGGGGCCGGTCCGCCTTGACGTAGCGTTGACTGAGGGTTGTCGCCTCGTTTCCTGGCAGCTTGCCGGCCAGGAGATACTCTACGCCGGTCGCAGCTGGGGCGGCGATGCCTACGACCGCTACCAAGTCGGCGAGCAATCCGGCGATACTCGCCGGCTGCCTCCCGTCGCCGTTGACGCCTTGCGCCAAGATGGCCTGGTGGCGCTGCGGGCGCGTTTCCAGCTGCCCGGCGGCGCCACCCTTCAACGCATTATCGCCTTGAGCGCCGAGGGCCTTTTCATTGAGAGCAGTTTCAGCGGCGGGCAAGGGCCTTGGTACGAATTCGCGGTGCATTTGGCACGCAGCAAGGCACTGCCGCTGGCCGTGATTTACCCCGAGGGCGACAAACTGTCGTCGCGCCCCTTGCAGCCCGGTGAGAACTACGGCGGCCTGCCGGCGGCACTGGCGGTCACAGGCTGGCGGGACGGCTGGTCACTCATCTGGCATTGCGGTGAGGGCATGAGTTTTCATCCCCGGGTTTGGGGCGACAACCTGTCCTTCGGCCTAGCGGGTACCTACGGCGGCACGCCGTTGCGCGTGTCCTGTCAATGGCGACAGGGCGATATCGCCGAAGACAGCGCCCTGCCCTCAGCGCCGCCCTGCTCCGACTGCGCCGGCGACTGGTCGCCGCTGTCTTTCACCGTTGCCGAACAGCCACGGGCGGAAGTCTGCGCCATCGCCCGCGACTTCGGCTTCTATGGCGTTTGCAATAGCGACCCAAACTACATGGCGCCGCTGGCCGCCGCCGGCATCCGCTGGGTGCGCATGGGCAATTTCTCCTGGTCGGCTTGCGAAGGCAATGCCGGTCAACGCGACTTCAGCGCCGCTGATGCTGCCCTGGCCGCTGCTGAAAAAGAAGGCATGGCTGTCATTGCTACGTTCAGCGGCACGCCCGCCTGGGCCGGCATGGACGGCAGCCGTACTGCCGTGCCCAAGGATTGGCAGCAATGGCGTGAACACGTTGCGCAGACCGTCGCCAGCTTCCGCGAGCGCGTACACGTATGGGAAATCTGGAATGAGCCCGACATCAGGCAGTTCTGGAAGGGCAGCGTTGAGGACTACGTCCAACTCCTGCGTGTTGCCTACCAAGCCGCCAAGGAAGCCGATCCAGCCTGTCTGGTCATGAGCGCCGGGCTGGACGGCATGGGCGAGAGCTATTTCGTCCGCATGTTGGCTCTCGGCGCCGCCGACGCCTTTGATTTGGTCGGCTTCCATCCCTACGCCAACCACGTCGGCGGCGCCGAGCATCGCCTGCGCATGATGCAGCGCATCATGGCCTACCACGGCATCAACAGGCCCATGTGGATTACGGAAGTCGGTTGGCAATCCGGCGGCTGGAAGGGCGGCCCCGGGGTGGTCGCGTCTGAAGAGATTAAAGCCGCCCGGCTGAGCGAGGCATACCAGCGCCTTTCTGCGTACGCCGACGTCGTCTGCTGGTACACCGGCGTCGAGCCCGGCCAAATGTACGGCCTGCTGCAACCTGTAGGCACGCGGGGCTTCGTCCTCACTCCCGCTTGGTTCGCGTTGCGCGAACTGGCCATGCCGGCAAGCAGCGATCTGCGCATTGAGGCGCCGGAGCAAGTGACCCTGCGCGCCGGTGAGGACAATGCGCTGCCGGCAACCATTCATGGTCAACAGCCCATGCAAGTGCGCTGGCTCGGCATGGAGCCGGAATGGGCGCTCAACGCCGGCGACACGCCCATGAGCGGCAAGACTCACGACGCCACGCTGCGCCTGCGCCTCCCCGCCCATCTCCGTCCCGGCAGTCGCCACCTGCTGCTAAGCGTGCAGAATCAGCAGGGCCGACATATCGCCAGTCATGCCGTCGCCATCAACATCGAAAACAGCGGTAGTTACTGCGAACTAAAGCTCAGTGGCGACTGGATTCGGCGCCTGGACCAGGAGGGCAAAGGCGTCGGCAACTGGACGCCGGCGAGCAACCTTGCGCTCAAGGCCGGCGAGGGCTTTATGCAGCCCGTCCGCCCAGCCAACCAGGGCAATACTGACGAACGCCTGGCCCTGACCCTGAGCGGCAGCGCCGCGGCCTGGTTTGAGCCCCAAGCCGAAAGCGTCGCCGTGCCGGCCGGCAAACGCGGCTGGGTCGGCCTGCGCGCCCGCGTGCCTGCGGACACTCCCACGGGCACCTACACCCTCAATGTGCTCATTCAGTCAACGACCTTCCCCGATGTCCGTGCTGAATGGCAGGGCAGCTACTCCATCGTCCATCCCAAGGACGCCAAGGCAAACCCCTAAGCATCCCTTCTCGGCTCAGCGCCCGGCGGGCATTTTTAGACCGTCCTTTCAGGGCATTCTGCTGCTTTGCGAGCGCTTAGCACCGTTTGCGGGATCATGTGCCGCTGCGGGCTGCAAGCCCACAGCACGGTTGGCGCATGCGTGTGCTTGGGTTTTCGTTTGCGTGGTCGTGTGCCGCTGCGGGCTGCAAGCCTGCGGCACGGTCGGAAAACAGGCGCTGTCTTGGCGACATGTGCTCTTTGACTTGCCTCGGCGAGGCAATACCATGAGTGTTGTGTCGCGCACTGGGGCACAGTTATCAATGGGTGGCCGGTTACATGCACAGGGCAACTACCCTAGCGGCAGGCGATCTGGCATCAGCGCCGGGCTGTGTTACTGTATCGGACAGCTCATTTGGGGACGGCTGCATCAGTCGTCCGCGCAAAGCGGATTGGATACCCCCTCCTTTGAACCCTGCCATTCCCGCAGTCCTTGCAAGCATCAGGAGATCACGTCAATATGAATCATCTCGGCGGCTTTTTTCTCAGCGGCATGCTCTGTCTTTCCGGCGCGGCTTTTTCCCAAGTGGCACTGAGTCCCGGCGCGGACCTGCGTATGATGGCTTTCAATATCTGGGGCGATTACTTCAAGAATCCCGTTGAGGAACGCGATCTTGCCATCGCCGACGTCATTCTGCGCTACCAGCCGGACGTCGTCGCCCTGCAGGAAGTCACCGCGAATTGGTGGAGTTCCCGGCTTTTCAGCGCCCTCGCGGCCGGCTATGCGCCCGTCAGCGGCCAGACCGACGGCAAGACCAATTTCACGCCATTGCTCTACAAAAAAGAGCGTTTCGCCCTCGTGGCGGCAGGCTGGGATTTGTTCCACGAAAAACTCGACCGCAGCAAAGGCGTGACCTGGGCCGTCCTGCAAGACCGGCAGCAAGACAAGCGCTTTGCCGCCTTTTCCACCCACTACTGGTGGCAGGGCACGCCTGAGAGCAACTACATCCGCACAGTCAATTCCGACATGCTGCTCAAGCGCCTGGACGCTCTGCGCAGCCAATATGGCTGCCATGTCTTCGGCGGCGGCGACTTCAACTGCTGGGTTGGCAGCGACCCCCTCGAAAAGCTCCGGCAAAATGGCTACGTCAGCGCGCAGGATATCGCTGACATCGCGTCGCCTGAAAGCTCCCACCACGGCGACCCGCGCCGCGGCGATGACGGCAAGTACCACGGCACTCCCAAGCCCGAGAAAAACGAAAAACGCTACTCCATTGACCACCTGCTGGTCGCGCCGGAGCAAGTTCACGTCCACCGCCTGCATGTCGTCCTCGATCAGGACGCGCTTGACGCCTCCGACCACTCCCCGATCTTTATGGATATCAGCCTCAAATAAAACCTTCGCGCCGCCGGCGTCACCGTCGGCACGCAGCAAACAACAAACACGAAAGAGAGGATCCACATGGCAAACGACGTAACCTGGCTCCTTTTGGGCGCCGGCAATATCGCCAAAATCCGCGCCGGCGCGGCCTTGCGTGATGCGGTAGGCTCCAAACTGGTGGCAATCTGCGACCGCGACCGCGACCGCGCCGAAGCCCTCGCCACTCAACTGCAATTATCCGTACCCATCTACAGTGACTACGACCAGGCACTGGCCGAAAGCAGCGCCGAGGCGGTCTATATTGCCACCCAGGCGCCGGCACATGTGCCCTGTTCGCTCAAAGCCATGGCCGCCGGCAAGCACTTCCTTTGTGAAAAGCCACTGGGCATGGATGGGCAAGATGCCGCCTCGCTCTACCAGGCAGCCAAAAACTCGCCGCTGGTCTGTTCCTGCTCCGATTACCGGCGCCTATCCGAGCACATCAAGCTCGTCGAAAATCTCGTTCAGAGCGGCGAATTGGGCGAGTTGACCTTCGGCTGGATGAACTGGTTCGCCGGCCCCAGCGCCTGCGGCAACACGCCGCTGTCCCGCGCGG
>JAAZKQ010000233.1 GCA_012799755.1 Lentisphaerota bacterium
AAACGAAAACCCAAGCACACACATACGCCAACCGTGCTGTGGGCTTACAGCCCGCAGCGGCACATGACCCCGCAAACGAAAACCCAAGCACACACATACGCCAACCGTGCTGCGGGCTTGTAGCCCGCAGCGGCACACGACCCCGCAAACGAAACCCCAAGCACGCACATACGCCAACCGTGCTGTGGGCTTGTAGCCCGCAGCGGAACATGACCCCGCAAACCGCCGACGTCCTGCATGACCAGCCACCTTGTTCATCCTCATGTCAATCTCCACCCCACCGGAGGTTGCCAGCCCGCTGGACGGCATTACATTGGTTCTTTTGTTCCGCTTCAGGCAGACGGCAACGACGGCGAGGAAATCTGGTGCAACTTATGGCAGAAGATGGTGCAAGCTACTGGCGGCAGAATCTGTTAATCATCTGGATCTCACAGTTCCTGACGCTGATGGGCTTCTCCTTTTCCTTGCCATTCAGCCCCTTTTACATCCGCGATGTCCTCGGTGTTTCCGCCGATGCCCAGATCAAAATGTACGCGGCCTTGGCAACGGCCTGCGCGTCCTTGTCCTTGGCGGTGATGTCGCCGCTCTGGGGCATTTTGGCCGACCGCTATGGACGCAAGCCCATGCTGCTGCGGGCCAACTTCGCCGGCTCGATCATCGTCGCCCTCATGGGCATGGCGCCGAACGTCAGCACCTTCATCACCCTACGTATGCTGCAAGGGCTCTTTACCGGCACCACGACTGCTGCCATGACCCTTATCGCCTGCGGCACGCCCCGCAACCGCCAGGGCTTGGCCCTCGGCGCACTCAGCGCCGCTGTCTACTCCGGCGACATGACCGGGCAATTCATCGGCGGCCTCCTCGTGGAATGGTGCGGCTACCGCCAAGCATTCTTCTACTCCGGCCTGGCCATTGGTTTTTCCGGCCTGCTCGTCCTGCTCCTCGTACGCGAGACGTTCCAACGGCCGCAGCCGGTCGTCAAAACCAGCAAAGGCGCCCGCGACTGGGACTCTACGCTCAGCCTTCTCCAGTCCTGCCTGCCCTTGTATGCGTTGCTGCTGCTGTCCGCCTTCGCACGCAGTATTGACGGCTCGCAGTTCGCCCTCTTCGTCGAATTTCTCAATGGCGGCCCCACTGTGGCCGGCGCCGCGCGCTGGACCGGTCGCGCCGCTGCCGCCGGCTGCCTCGGCGCCATGCTGGCTGGCCTGCTCATCGGACGGCTGCTTGACCGCTTCCGGCCGTCACGGGTGGCGCGTTCGGCCGCCCTGGGCGCCACACTGGCCATGTTCTCGATAGCGATCATCCCTGTGCACATGCGGGGCATGGAGCGCGTCGCGCTGGACATCGGCGCCTTCGGCCTCCATTTTCGCGACATGGCCGCCCCGGCCGTCCTGGCGCTGATACCCCTGCGCTTCTTGATGATTTTCTGCTCGGCGGGCCTGGAGCCCGTCATGAATGTCTGGCTCTCGAAGATCACCCCTGCCAGCCAAAAGGGCATCGTCTTCGGCTTCGCGGTGACCGCACGCTCCGGTGGCTGGATTTTCGGCCCCCTCGCCGGCGGCACAATCTCCGTGCTTTGGGGCGTTAAAGCCATCTATATCATCGGCCCATTCTTCTTCCTGGCTTTAGTGCCGATGATCGGCTGGGTGCTGCGGAAAATTGGCAGCCGCCTGGAATCTTGAACAAGGCTCTCCAGCATGCAAGTCTGGCAAATTAACCTCATTATCCTCTGGGTCACCCAATTCTGCTCCTCGGTGGGCTTCGCCCTGAGCATGCCCTTCGCGCCTTACTTCATCCAGACTCTTGGCGTCACCGACCTCAATGCCGTCAAGCTCTGGGCGACGCTGGCCGCCGCCGGCGCTCCCCTGAGCATGGCCATCATGGCGCCGATCTGGGGTTTGCTCGCCGACCGCTTCGGTCGCAAGCCCATGCTCCTGCGCGCGACCTTCGGCGCCGGCATCATCATTGGCAGCATGGCCTTCTCCCCCAACGTCCTCGTCTTTGTGCTGCTGCGCATCATGCAGGGCATGTTTTCCGGCGTGGCCGCCGCCGGCGTCACCCTCGTCGCCTGCAACACGCCTGAGGAACGCCAAGGTTTCGCCCTCGGCTGTCTGAGCTCCTCACTCTTCTCAGGAAACATGTTCGGACTCTTCATCGGCGGCTTTCTCGCCGAAATGCTCGGCTACCGGAATACCTTCTTGCTATCGGGCGCCCTGCTGATGCTGGCCGGCCTCCTCGTGCTCTTCGGCGTCAGAGAAAAATTCACTCGTGCGCCCCAGCCCAGCAGCAGAATCACTTGGCGGGAGAAATGGGCCGCGCTTGGCCCGGGTACGCCCTTGCTGTTGCTGGTCGTTTGGATGAGCGTCGGTCGCCGTATGGACGGCGCCATCCTACCCATTTTCATCCAAGAACTGCATGGCCGGCTGGAGGGCGCAGCCATCTGGTCTGGCCTCATCAACGGCGCCGGCAGCGTCGGCGCCGTGCTCGCCGGTCTCTGCGGCAGTGTGGTGATGGACCGCTACCGCCCCGCAGTCCTGGCCCGCTGGATCGCCGGCGGCGCCGCCTTGGGCATGATCTGCACCGGCTTGGCGCAATCCCTCAACTTCCTGCTGCCGCTGCGTTTCGCTTACATGCTCTTCGCCGCCGGCTTCGACCCCGTGCTCAACACCTGGCTGTCCAAAATCACCCCCAGCAATCACAAGGGCGCCATCTTCGGCCTGGCGCAAATGGCCAGGTCCTGCGGCATGACCCTCGGCCCGAGCATCGGCGGCATCATCGCCCGAGTCATCACCACCCGCGCCGTGTTCTGGGTGTCGGCTACCATCTTCCTGCTCTTTATCCCCCTCATGCTCCGCTGTGAACAGGTCATGACAACAAAGAACCGCAAAGCCCAAACCGCTGAATAATATCTGTCGGCAACTTGCCCTTTTGACCTTCAATTGTAATGTGACGAAAAGCTACAAAACCCAAGTTACCGCATAATAGCCCTATTGCAGCATCCCCAACACCCTCGCACAGGAGGTCCCCATGAAACGCAGCTGTCTGGCCCTGGTGCTCATCACCGGCGCGGCAATGGCCGCCGATCTGTCCTTCGCGCCCTACCGGGCCGAGCGCCTACCCAAAGCGGAAGTGAACGCCATCCCCCGCGGTTTCCGTCTGTCCTTCAATAACGAAGAGGGCAAAGACAACTATGCCATCGCCATCGCCGACACCGGCGGCATGATCGTGCCCGCACAGCACAAGCTCGTCATGAAACTGCGCGGCGATGCCAAAAATAAAAACACCCGCGTTGATGTCCATATCCTCACTGCCCAGGACGGCAAGCTCATCACTCACCGCGCAAGAGCCGTCACCGGCGACGGCACCGGCGACCGCAATCTCATCCTCGGCCTAGACAGCGACTTCCACCTCGCCGACGGTCAGTGGAACCTCCGCCAAATCAAAGTGCATCTCAATGGCCGCGACAATCCCAACGGCTTCTCCGCCCTGGAAGTCCGCGACCTGCGCATCGTCGCACCAGACGAACTCGGCGTCGCCGGCGGTTTCGTCGTCATCCCCACTCCCGAGCAAGTCTCGTCGCGGCGACGGCCAAGAGCGGCGCAGGCAGCCCTGCCTTCACCCGGCCTGGCCAAGCCCGTGCCGGTCTTCTTTGATTTGGATAACGAGGATATCGAGGCCTTCATCAGCATCAGACAGTCCGGCAAACAGCCACCTGAGCGCAATCGCCATGACGGCTTTCGCGGCTATCTGCTCAAAGGCGCGGAAGGTCTCGTCGAGCTCGTCGCCAGCCCCGAGCAAGCCGAAATCATCG
>JAAZKQ010000234.1 GCA_012799755.1 Lentisphaerota bacterium
CCTGTCCACCCTGTCCACCCTGTCCACCCTGTCCACCCTGTCCACCCTGTCCACCCTGTCCACCCTGTCCACCCTGTCCACCTTGTCCACCTTGTCCACCTTGTCCACCTTGTCCACCTTGTCCACCCTGTCCACCTTGTCCACCCTGTCCACCCCGCCAGACGGCACCCTCATCGGCTGTTGAATGTTGGGATATAGTACGGCTTTGCCCTGAAAATCCGTTTCACCAACAACACAAGGCCAGCACGATATGCCTCCCCTATGCCAAACCATTTTGCTTCTGATTGCATCCAACGTCTTCATGACTTTTGCGTGGTACGGCCATCTGCACAACCTGAGTGATCGCAAGTGGTATATCGCCGCATTGGTAAGCTGGTGCATCGCGCTTTTTGAATATCTCTTGCAGGTACCGGCCAACCGCATTGGCGCACAGGTCGTCTCTGTCGCCCACCTTAAAATCATGCAGGAAGTCATCTCCCTCAGTGTCTTCGTGCCCTTCGCTCTCTTTTACCTAAGAGAAAAGTGGAACTGGAATTTCCTCTGGGCGGGGCTTTGCATGCTCGGTGCTGTGTACTTCATGTTCCGCCGCTGACGCCATGACGGGAATGAAGCTCGGCACGCGGATGCACGGTCGCAAGGCGGGCGTTATTGTCGCTCTCAGGGCGCCAGCTTCGCGCGGATTCGCCGGGCGTCCTCGCCGCCGGCCTTATCCAACGCCAGCCCCCAGTAGAAGCGGGCCAGCTGCATGTAGCCGTTGGCAGCGTAGATATCGCCGGCATGGTCGGCAATGACGCCTTCGCTGTCCTCCTGCTCACCGTCGCGCTGGAGGAGGTCCGCCATCACTATCATTGCGTCTTGGACAAGTCCCAACCGGAAATACACCCAGGCGCGGCTGTCCAAGTAGGCAATGGAATCCGGTTCTTTGGCGAGCGCCTGGTCAATCAATTCCCGGGCATAGGGCAATTCGCGATTGTGATCCGCCAGCAGATAACCAAGAAAATTGGCGCAGGCAGGATTCTCAGGCTCGCGTTTGTAAGCAATGCGGCACACTTCAATCGCCTCGTCAATGCGCCCGGTTGTCTCGCAAATCATCGCCAAGGTGAAATAATAGCCGATGCTGAAGAAGTCATCATCCTTGCCGGCCTTCGCGGTTTCGGCGGCCTTCTTCATATCGGCGTAGGCGCGTTCCTGGTCCCCCAGCCGCCGCCACAAATGGGCACGCAAAAGCAAACCGCGCGCCGGCAGAACCGACACCGGCGCCAGCAGGGCCATACCCTTCTGGGGAGCATCCGCCTGCAAATACATGTGCGCCAGCTGCAAACGCAAACCCATATTGTTCGGCTCCGAGCCCTGCAAGCGTTCGAAAACCTCAACGGCTTCCGCCAATTGCTCATGCTCAAGATAAAATTCGCCGGCAGCAAAGAGCAAGGCCCGCGGCAACTGCATGTCCGCGAGCAACTCGCGATAAAGGGAACGCATGGCCGCTATGTCCTGGCGTTGCCCCAGCAAGCGCAGCCGCAGGTCCGCCCAGGCAAAACGGCTCGCCCCGCCGGCCAGCGTCGGGGCAAATGTATCAATGTACTCCTCCAAGCGCTTCCATTCGCCCAAATCAGCCAGCAAACTCCCCACCAGAAGGCGCTCGTCAAACCCCGATTCCTTTGATGCCGACGCATCCCCCGCCGCCTCCATGCGCTTTGCTAAAGCCATGACCTGACGCCGAGCCCGCTTACGCCACGATGCGACCTGGCGCCGCAAGCCCCAGCTCGGCTCAGTCGCCTCGGCCAGCAGGACCTCTGCGTAGGCATGCCAAATGGCAGCGGCTGCACAGGCAAGAGTCACGTTATCCCGCAGGGACTCGTGTCGTAATGCCTGAACATACAAATCGGCTGCAGCCTCGCCCTGCTTGGCAGCCCAGTGTTTCTGCGCCAGCTCCTTGACGACCCGGGCATCGCCCCAAGCCGTCGTCGCCAGCGTCTTTTGCAGATGCTCAATGGCCTCATCGCGCTTGCCCATTTCCTCCAGCAAATCCGCGTAGACGAGATTGGGCATTACCGCGCCCGGATGGGCCGCGACCACCGGCGCCAGCTCGGCCATGCAAGCCGACCAGTCCTTGGCCACCAACCGTGGCCCAACCAGGGTCCGCAGTAGATACGGCGAATCCGGCAGATGCAGCAAGGCTCGGGAAAAATGCGGCGCGGCGTCTGCAAAAGTCGCCCCTTTCCCTCCAAGTATGTAGAGCCCTTTGGCGTACTCGGCCCAGGCTGCGGCTTCCACCTGCGAAGACGCAGAAAGGCGCAGGTCCGTCACCAGACCTGCGCCTGCGTTCGCATCGTCAAAGTGCCATTCGCCGGCATTTGCCACAAGCGCCAGAACCAATAGCAGAAAAATTGATTTTTGGCGCGAAGGCATCAATCCTGCCTCCTCTTCTTAGCTCATGCCGGCGCAGCGAGCTTATTTCTTCTTGTGGCGCTGTGCGCGCAACTGCTTGCGGCGCTTGTGCTTGGCAATCTTCTTACGACGTTTCTTCTTGACTGAACCCATGATGACTCACTTCCTGTTTTCAAGCTGACACATAAGCTGAAAGGTCAAAAACGGCAAAGCAATTAGGATGAAAACGAATTAGAAATGTATCCCGCTTCCACACCTTTACAAATGAAAGCCGCTCATAACAAATTATTTTCGGTAAACGGTCACCGATTGATAATTGGCCGGTCCAAGGGACGCTGAGACCGATGGAACGAATTGCGGCGGCGTTGGGGCGAGGACTCACGACTCATAAGGCATGATCCCATGGATTGGACAACC
>JAAZKQ010000235.1 GCA_012799755.1 Lentisphaerota bacterium
CCTTTGTTGCTCGGAAGTTCTGTCAGATGAACGACTGTCTCGTATGTATGAAAAGCCTATTTCCCCGGCCACTCAGCCGGCGCTGTTATTCTCCAGCAGGTGTTCAATCAGGAGGTTCATGCCGGCGTTGGCGCTACGCATGCGCACGGTGTCACGCAAACCGTTGAAATGCATGCTGCGCACCTCGCGCCAGCCGGGACCGATGGCGCCGACAACGACGGTTCCCACGGGCTTCTCGGCCGTGCCACCGCCCGGACCGGCAATGCCGCTGACGGCAATGCCCACGGGCACATCGTAGTTCGCCACCAGACCGTTGAGCATCGCCTGGACGGTTTCTTCGCTGACGGCGCCATGCTTGGCGATGGTCTCAGCCGGCACGCCCAGCAGCCGCGTCTTCCACTCATTGGCATAGGTCACGACCGCACCGGCAAACCACTCGGACGAACCGGGAATCTCGGTCAGCGCCGCGGCAATGCCACCGCCGGTGCAAGACTCAGCTGTGGCCATCACCAAGCCGCGCTCGCGAAGGAGCCGCCCAAGATAGGCGGCGGCGCTGGGACAGTCATCCGGCAACAGCAGGCCGCCGAAAGTACGGCGCAGGGCCGCGACGGCGGCAGGCAATTCGCCACTGTTGCCGTCACTGCGCCGTTTGCTGACACGAACCATGATGTTGTCGTGCTTGATGCAGAAAGCCAGGTGCAGTCCATGCTTGTCGCCAAGGACTTCGTGGACGGTTTTCTCCACTCGCGATTCCGGCCGACAACAGACATGGAGGGTAACGGCGTCCCAGTCAGCAGCCTGTTGGCGCAGCATGGGCACAACCTCGTTGTCCACCATCGGACCCATTTCCCGAGGCGGGCCGGGCAGCAGAATCCAGCGACTGGAGTCTTCTTGCAGCAGCAGGCCGGGCGCCGTGCCGTTGCGGTTGGGGATAACCGTCGCCCCGGCGGGAACTTGCGACTGGATGTCGAGCGCGTCGGAAGGAAGCGTCCTGGCGCGAAGACCCAGATAGGCCTGAATGCCCGCGCGGACATCCGCGTCCAGCGATAAGTTTCGCCCAAGGAATTTGGCGACGGTGGGTCTGGTGAGATCATCCCGCGTCGGTCCGAGCCCGCCCATTACAAAAACGAGGTCGGCGCCGCGGCAGAGTGACAGGGCCCGCAAAATCGCCTCTTCGCTGTCCGGCACGCAGTGTTCTTCGCTGATGGCCAGTCCGATCTGCGCCAGGCGATCACCAAGAAAGGCCAAATTCGTGTTGACGGTGTCGCCCGACAACAACTCATCGCCTACACAGATGATGCGGATGTCCATAGTTTTGCTGTTCTCCCTGTTTATAGCGAATAAATATTATATGGTTTTGGCACCTTGTCAAACAAAAAACAGCATATTTTTTTTAGCATGTTTTGCATTTCCGGCCAGATTATGCCCACGCCCCTCGGCAATCCCGCCGTCGCCGCGTTCAGACGCCTTCGCCGATAGCCACGGCGCAAGCGTAATTGCGTTCATGGGAGATGCTGACGTGGATGCGGACGATGCCCAGCGCCCGGGCCGTTTCGGCGCCACTGCCGTAGAGTTCAACCACGGGCTTGCCGCACTGCCGATTGCAGAGGACGATGTCCGTCCACGCGCATTGCGCGCAGATGCCCGTGCCGAGGACTTTGGCGACGGCTTCCTTGGCGGCCCAGCGCCCGGCGAAGTAGTTGAGGCGACCAATGTCGGATGCGGGCGCACGCGCCTGCTCTTCGGCGCTGAAGACGTGGTCGAGGAAGTGCTTGCCGTAGCGCTCAATGGAGCGGCGAAAGCGCTCCAGTTCAACAATGTCAATGCCGGTGCCGATAATCATCTCGCCTGCGCTCCGAGTGCTGGTTGCTCACAGCGCCCTGCGGTTGGCGACCCACTTCTTGGCGTTTGCCTGGTATTCCCGGGCCTTTTTGCCGTCGCTCATTTCGTCAAGGAAGCGCTTGTAGAGATTGAAAAACATGGTTTGGAATATGAAAAGATTCGTCATGCGTTCCTCGAAGATACCTTCAGGGTCCATGGCTTCGCCTTCGGGCATTTTAAGACCGCGGAAGACGAAATCGGCGTCAACGGTCACCGACCACTCTTCGCCGGCGTTGCGGGCAAGGATGAGCTTGGCGCGTTTGAGTTTTTTACCGACCATCAGAGCCGCTTTGGCCTCGGCGCTCTGGGTGGGCAGGCCCTTGCGAATGACGCTTTCGCCGGCGCCCGCGCCTTCATCACTGCTGACCAGCACCAATGGGCCTTCAATCATCAGACTGAACTCGCCAATTTTCGTCGGTGGCAGCACGCCGCCGCGCTCTTCCTGGAAGAACCAGAGCCAAGTAAGGAAGTTCTCGCCGAGGCTGCCGTTGGCCTCATCGCTGGCGCGGTCGGGGTCGGGCGAGATGCCCAGCGCCGGAATGCTCGCCGGGTCCAACTCAAAACGATCGGCGGCAACAATGTCGGGTGTGTAGGGCAGCGGTTCGAAGCCGACGCTTTTTTTGAAGAAGGCAAGGAACATATCCAGCTGGCTGGCCGACGTGGCGCTGGTGTAGAGGAGGTTTTCAGTGCAGTCAATAACGAAGTGCATGCCGGATATCTGCGGCGGCATCTTGGGCAGGAGCCGCTGCTGGACTTCTTCCTTGATGGTCTTGCGTTCCTTGCGACCGAGACGCTCGTGCCCTTTTTCCGCCATGCGGGCCAATTCGATCATGCGGCATTCGGCGCTAAGCAGCGATGACGGTATTTTGCGCTCGGCCTGGCGCAGGCAGAGATGGTAGAAACCGGCGCAACGGATGGTTTCGTCGCTGATATTGCTGTCAAGTAGATGTCGCGGTGACACCCAGCCCCACTGGGGCTCGTCCTTGACTTCCTCCAATGGGCGGGCGGCGTATTCGGCGAAACGCTCAATGCTGTCGCCGGGCATGGGCTCGGGCAGACTGCAAATGCGGAAGGTGATATTACCCTGATCAAATGGCATGGGACATCTCCAGAATTCTCTTGGCACTGACAGGCAAACGCCGGCGTGGCGCCGGCGTGGTTGAGGCGATGAAATGCGCTCAGCGGCGCATGGCGGCATCCGTTGAGCAACTTCTAAGTGTAATGCGAAAACAACGAAATTCCACAGCCGGCAAGGCCTCTGCGCAGGGGGCGCAATCGGCCAGCCATTGATATTGGCCGGTCTCAAGGGGGCCTGAGACCGCTGGGACTCATTGGCAACGGCGCTGGGGCGAGGACTCACGACTCATAAGGCATGATCCCATGGATTGGACAACCAGGTTGCCCGGGACCGCGGGGAATGCCCCATCGGACTCAGGGGACTGGTTGACCGACGCCGAGGACTCTTGGAAGCGTTGCCGCAGGCCGCGCTTTTGGCACTCATATGTTGTACGCTTATAGCGTGCAATTTTTTGGGGGACGCCTACCCAGGGCGGCGCGCCTTTGGGCGCTTGCCCTGGGCTGGTATCTTTTGCGCTTTCAGCGCTTCTGTCGCTTTGCGGCCAGGAATGCTGAGCACTTGGTGTCGTTTGCGGGGTCATGTCACGCTGCGGGCTGCAAGCCCGCAGAACGGCCGGGAAACAGGCGTTGATGGTGCCGCAGAACGGACAGGAAACAGGTGCTTGTCCACAATGTCCACAATGTCCACAATGTCCACAATGTCCACAATGTCCACAATGTCCACAATGTCCACAATGTCCACTTTGTCCACTTTGTTTAATGAGTAACCGCTTACGCGAAAATTTCCCATGCCTGCTAGAATAGCGAGCGACCGAGCTTTTCCAGCATATATTAGTGGGCTTGACGCTGGGCGAGTTTGGTTTGGCAATATCGAATCCGGGCGGAGTTGCGCCGCCGGATATTTCGCCAAGCCAAGGCTTACCGAAAACAAGGCAGGATAGCGCCCTGCAGGGAGTAAAAGAAAGATGAATCAGAAGAACATCGCCGTCGTTGGCGCCACTGGCGCCGTTGGAGTGGAAATACTGGACGTGCTTGAAAAGCGCAATTTTCCGGTAAAATCGCTCCGCCTCCTGGCCTCCAGCCGGTCTGTCGGCAAGCCCATGACCTTTCGTGGCGAAACCATAAAAGTCGAAGAGCTCACGAAAGATTCCTTCAAGGGCATTGACATTGCGCTGTTCAGCGCCGGCGCGTCCCGTACACGCGAGTTTGCCCAGGCGGCGGTTGACGCCGGCGCAGTGGTGGTGGACAACTCCAGCGCGTTCCGCATGGACCCGTCAGTGCCGCTGGTGGTGCCGGAAGTGAATCCGGAAGACGTCAAAAAGCATCGTGGCCTCATCGCCAATCCGAACTGCACGACGATTATCATGGTGGTGGCGCTCAAGCCCCTCTATGATCTGTCGCCGATTACGCGCATCGTGGTGAGCACCTATCAGAGTGCGAGCGGCGCAGGCGCCAAGGGCATGGAAGAACTCGAACAACAGACGGCGGCAGTCCTGGCGGGCCAGCCGGCCGTACCGCAGTTCTTCCCCCATCCCTATGCCTTCAATCTCTTCAGCCACAACACCACGATTCAAGCCAATGGCTACAACGAGGAAGAGATGAAGATGGTCAACGAAACGCGCAAGATCATGCATGACGCCGCCATCCGCGTCTGCCCGACTTGCGTGCGTGTGCCCGTCCTCCGCTCGCACTCCGAGGCGATCAGCATTGAGCAGCTCCGCAAGGTCAGCGTTGAAGAGGCCCGCGCCGCCCTGGCCAAGGCTCCCGGCATCAAGGTCGTTGATGACCGCGAGAATAACCTCTTCCCGATGCCCTACAACAGCAACGGTCAGTACGACATCCTCGTCGGCCGCATCCGCGAAGACCTCAGTTGCGAGAATGGACTGGCGTTCTTTATCTGCGGCGATCAGCTCCTCAAGGGCGCGGCCCTCAACACCGTTCAAATCGCCGAACTGCTGCTCTGAGCGAGGCGGCACGCTTTGCGCCAGCGGTGCGAGAGCCTGCCGGTTCATAATCAAACCACAAAGGGCGGACCTATGTGTTCGCCCTTTTTTTTGCCGCAAGCGGCCAGCCATTTGAACAGGGTACGAGCACACTGAAGGTGTACCCCATACCACCCCAGGGCAAATGCATCAGGCGACATCATGTCACGCTGCGGGCTGCCAGCCCGCAGCACAGCCGGGAGAGGGGCGCTTCCTGGAGGCCCCAACGTCGGCCAACCAAGTCCCCTGAGTCCAATATGTCATTCCCC
>JAAZKQ010000236.1 GCA_012799755.1 Lentisphaerota bacterium
GAGGCAATGGAACCTATACAAGGTCTTCCCCATTTTACACCTTGCATCCCAAGCGGCGTTTTTTTAGGTCGCCCTTTCAGGGCTTTTTTCGGGTGTGGGCGCTTACCCAGGGCGACGCGCCCTGCGGCGCTTGCCCTGGGCTATCTTAGGCCGCACCTTCGGTGCTGAAAACCAAAGGCAACAGAAAACGGTCAATTATCAACATGTGACCGCTTACCAAGCATTCAACTGTTTGCTCTCATACGTGCTCATTTTTTGCCAATTCGGTGCTATATTACCAATAAGTAGGTTCGCAGGGCAGCCGGCCTCCGTGATGATGACTTATTTGGCAGGGACAAGCATGAAAATTTCTGAGTTACTCACGCCATCTTTGATCAAGCTCGATATCCAGTCCACTGAAAAACCCGAGTTGTTTGCCGAGATGGTGCAGCTTTTTGTCAACGAGGGCTTGATCACAGACAGCGCTGCCGCCGTTGAGGCGCTGGTAGAGCGAGAGAAGAAGATGTCCACGGGCATATCCCGTTGGCTGGGTCTGCCGCATGGCAAGCTCGCTGAGGCCAATGGCCTGCTGATGGCGCTGGGCATTTCCAAAGACGGTTTGGACTACGACTCGCTGGACGGCGAGCCGGTGTACGTCGTGATCACTATTTTTGCCGAGCTGGGCAACCCCGGCCCGCATATTCTGGCCTTGGCCGAGATCTCGCGGTTGTTTTCCATACCGGGTTTCGCCGAGAGGCTTCGCGACGCCACGAGCGCCCGGGAGATTCTGCAGATCATCAAAAGTGAAGAGTAGGCGCGATGGACGACATTCTCAAACGGATGCTGTTGGTTGAGGAAGAGGCCGAAAAAATCATCGCGGCCGCCGGGCGAAAAGCCGAAGAAATTTTGACGGCGAGTCGCCAGCAAATCAACGACGAGAAGATACAGGCCCAACAGGCCCTGGCCAAAGAATACGAGACACTGATGGCGGAGCGCTTGGCGGCTGCGCGCGGCGAGCGTGATAAAGCGCTTGCCGAAGCCGACAAGCGTCACGCCGACGAGCTCAAGGCATTCCGCCAAGGGCTCGACAGCCGCCTGCGCGAGGTCAAGGAGGCCTTGGCCTACCCAAGTGACAAGTAAACGCCGACCGCCGGCAGAATCCACCCTGACTAAGCAAGCATCGCCACTCTTTTCCGATCTATAGCCGCTCCATGCAAGTACCAACCACCAACGCCAGCCACGACTATCTTTTTGCCAGACTACGTGGCATGTGGGCCAATGCAGTCAAAGGCGAGGCGTTGCAACGTCTGATGAACAGCGGCACGACGGAGAATCTGGTCCGGGATCTGCGCGCTTTCGGCGTTGACGCCAGCAGCCGCAGCGCCTTTCATAAGAATCTCCTGCTGCGCGAAATGAAGCTGCTGGCGGCCGTCCGCGCACAGCTTGACGACGCCACGGCGCGATTCTACAGCGCCCTGATCAATCGCGTTTTTTATGACGAAGTCAAGACGATTCTCCATTATTATTTCTTCCCTGAAGCCAAAATCAATATAGACTACCTGCTGGTTGAGTTGCCGCTGCTCCCGACTTTTCCCGTTGAAGCCTTGCTAAAGGCCCCGAATGTGGAGGCCTTTATCCGGCTGTTGCCGGAAGTTGATCCGGAAGACGATCTCGAGAGCATCGTCCGACAACTTGATCTCGACCGCGACATGATGACGGCAGAATGCCGGATTGATAGGATAAACTTCCGCAACCTGCTGCGCATGGCCAGGCGCACGCCGCTGAACATCCGCCGGGAGGCGGAACTGGCTGTCCGTCGCAACATTGATATCATCAACGTGACCATGCTGCTGCGGGATGTCTATTTGTATCATTTCAAGCCGGAGAAGATGGCCGGCTATTGGATTCATGACGGCGAGCTGCTCAAGCCGGAGGAGCTGACGGCATTGGTGGCTGCCGATGGCGATGTAAAGCAGACAATCCAAGCCCTGCCGAGGGTCTTCCGGGAACTGCTGGAGCCCTTTGCGGCCGCTGAGCTCTATCTCTGCGAAAACGTGCTATGGAATTACCTGCACCGTTATATGCATTCGCTGTTCCGGAATTACAATCGTCCGGCTCTGTCCATTGTCGCCTTTCCCTTTTTGCTCCGTTTTGAGACCTTGAACATTGGGCGTGTGTACGAAGGGGTGCATTTTGCCATCCCACCTCGAGACATGCACGACATGATGATTGGAGTGTGATCATGTTCAGGCCGGTAGAAATGTGCAAAGTGAACATCCTGCTGCTGAGCAAGCATGTCACAGCGATGACCAGGATCCTGGGCCAACGCGGCCTGGTGCATCTGGTGGACGCCGTGAACCAGTCGCGGGGGAAGCTGTTGTCCACTGTCAGCCAGGACAAGGACGAGCGCACGGTGGACCGCCTGCTGGAGCGCTGTGACCGGCTGATCGAAGCACTCGGCGTTGAGAGCGATGCCAGAGCTCCGCAACTGGAGGAAATAGACCTGAAGGACATGGAGGCGTTGCTGGGAAAAATCTACGACCGCTTCAAGGTACAGAACGATACGATCAGCAAACTCATCAGCGACTCCGGCAGCCTGAGCTTGGAAAGTACGGTACTAGCCGGCTATCCGTTGCAGAAAGTACGGCTGGAGGCGTTGCGCAATCTGTCCCATTTCTATATGATTACGGGCCGTATCGCCCCATCGGTGCTGCCCAGCGCGAGCATGGTCATGGGCGAGCGGGCGCTCTTGTTGCCCGCCGAGGGCAAGGACGGCAACGTGCTGGTGCTGTCGTCTCGCAAAAACCGCTGGGCAGTGGAGGAAGAGCTGCGCAAATTCGGCTTTACCGCTATTGAGACCCCGGCGCAAGTCAGCGGCAGCGCGGCGGAAGAGCGCAAACATGTCGAAGACGAATTGCAGCAGTTGCACCGCCAGCTCGAAGAATGCCGCCTGAGCGTCCTCAAGCTCGGCGAAGAATACGGCGGCGTACTGTTGGCGATGCGGACACAACTGCGCGGTCTCAAAGCCGTGCACAGCGCCCAGAAGCATTTCGGTCGCGTATCGCACCTCTACTGCATCTCGGGCTGGACGCCGAAGGACCAAGTGGAGAAGGTACGGCAAATCGTGAGTGAAAACACGGACGGCACCGGCGTGGTCGAGGTTATTGAGGCCGACAACGATGTGCTGGTTCAAGCCGGCTTGGAAACCGTGCCCGTACAGTTCAAGAGCGTGGCATGGCTGCGGCCTTTCCGCATGCTGGTGACGAATTTTGCCGTCCCGCGTTATGACGAGCTCGACCCGACGCTGTTCGTGGGTCTGTCCTTCGTAGTGCTGTTTGGCTTCATGTTCGGTGATGTCGGCCAAGGTGGCGTGCTGGCGTTGATTGGCCTGTGGCTGCGTCACAGCAAACGACGCCTGCCGGAGCTGCTCCGGGACGCCGGTATCCTGTTGACCTGTTGCGGCTTCAGCGCAGCTATTTTCGGA
>JAAZKQ010000237.1 GCA_012799755.1 Lentisphaerota bacterium
ACCCTGTCCACCCTGTCCACCCTGTCCACCCTGTCCACAGAGTGAGCAATTACATCTCTGCGTCAGCGTTGGCGATTGAGGTATTCGCCCATGCGCTGACGGAGGCGGATCAACGCCTCGGGATCAGGCAGGATCTTGGTGGAGCGGCGGCCGCCGGCGTTGGGGATGCTCACCAGTTCGGCCGCTTGGGCGATGATGTCTGCGGCTTCGTTGCAACCAGCCGCCGCGGCTTTTTTCAGCAACAGGAGGTACTCGTAGTCCTCCACGCCGTCGCGGGCGGCTTCCAGGCGGATGGTAGTCACCAAGCCGGAGAAACCGGCCGGCTCTCCGGGATAGACCAGGAAGCCGTCGCCATTGGGGTAGCGAACCCAGTAGCGGGCGTCCTCGCCTGGTCGGTCGGCCTGGGAGATATAGGCATGCCAGCCGTATTTCCAGGGGTCGTAAGTCAACCAGTTGATGCCCCAGAATTCATAGGCTTCGACATCATACTTGAAGCAGTAGTGCGGCAGCAGGCGCTCAATGGCGCAGTAGGGCGTGTCGGTGCACATTTGGCCATCCGTGGTGAACCAGAAGCGGTCGCCGGCAGCGGCGCGTTCGCGCAGCACCTCTTCGGGGAAGCAGCCATAGCTACCGGCGCCCCACACCGTGATGGCGCCATTCCATTCCGGACAATGTCGCCAGGTGCTGCTGTAGATCGGCATATCGGGCTCCACTTCCCGGATCATGTCACAAAGAGCCTTCATCTGCACCCGGATATGCTCGTGGCGGAAGTGGGGTTCGTCCGAGATGTAAAGCACAATCTTGTCCGCCCAGCCTTTTTCGCGCACATGGTCCATGTAGAGCTTCAGGCACTGTTGATAGACCGCCTTGTATTCGGGGCGCAGCTGGTCGCGGGGAACATCTGTCCACGGATGCTCTCCTTCGTACGGCGAAACGCCGAGCACTTTTTTCGGTGGATAGGCCCAACCGAAGAGATAGAAAAAGCCCGGCGTATAGGAGCGCACGAAGCCAAGCTCGTCAAAAAATCGAGTAGCGGCCAGATCGTAGTCGCTGAAATCCGCTGTGACCACGCCGTCATCGCCGAGCTTGAAGGAAGGCGACGCGAAGACCTTGTCAGGCGCCACCTTCTTGTCCGCCATGAAGGTGAGGAACTGCTCCTGGAGCTGTGCGCCGCTGAGGCCGCCCTGCGTCCACAGCCCCCATGGTCTGGGCCGGTGGTCATAGATCGCCGCCAGACTGGGGCGCGCGGGCAAGGTGAAATTCCACACGGTGATGGCCACGGGCAAGGTCGCCAGTGGCTTGCCGTGCTGCCGGATCTCGATGTCGCCGCGATATGTACCGGGTTGCGCATCGGCGCCGGCACGGATGGACACCCAGATCGCGCGCGTTTCGTTGGCCGGAATGCTGAGTTTGGCCGTAGGCATGATGGGGTCCGGCCACATGCCGGCCCAACCGTCGCTGCCGCCCTGGCCCCCGGGCAGTTTGCGTTCCCATTCCCGCTGGCGGCTGCTGAAGTAGCTACTGCGGTGATCAATGGGCACATAGCCCAACACCCCCGCCGTCAGTTTCAAGCCCTTGTCGGCAAATTGCGGGACGACCAGTTCGAGATCGTCGCGCGCCACGCCGCTGCGCAGAGCCACATGCAACCCCTCGTCTTCGCCTTTGGCCAGACTGACCGCCAGCGGCGCCGCTTGGCGACCGAACAAGCGACTGAAGCCTCCCCGCCGCGCCAGCAGATCGCGAGCCGCCGGCGGCGGCATGTCTTCCGGAAAGACCTTCACCACTGGATTGACTTGCCAGGCCATCAATGCCGCCGCCGGCAGCGGCGCCACCTCAGGCAGGCCAACGATGGAACGCACCGACGGCGCCAGGAAAGCGCCGTCGTGCTTGAGCACACCGGTGCAACTCATGGTCAAGTGCATTTGGAATGTGCAAGCATCGGCCGGCGCGATAAAAGAGCCGAACATCGGCGTCCAATCGCTGTCGCCTTGAATGTCCGGCCCGGCAGAGAGGAAACCGCCGGCGCAAACCTCGTTTTCCTTGTTGCGGAGGTGCGCATGCAGCCGCGCCCCGGCGCTGAGCTTCTCGCCGGCCATCCACACGCCATAGATGTAGCTATGCCCCGCTTTGATAGCCACGCTCTGCCGCCAGCCAATCCAGTCGGCCTTGCGGTCCGCCGGGACATCCAGCCGCGCATGACGCTTGCCAAAACCGCCCGGGCTCCCCAGGCTGAACCACGCTGACGACGCTGCTTCCTTCTCGCCGCCGCCCAGCCAGTGCTTAGGCAGCGGGTCGCCATCTTCAAAACTGGGGTTTTGCATCATATTGGCCTCGCTGCTCATGAGCGCGATGTAATCGGCAACGCCGGTACTCAACGGCTGTTCGACCAGTATCTGGTCCGAGGGAATATCGCTGCCCAGCGCGCTCTGCAATTTGGCTGCCGGCGCCGCTGGTTTCCGGCTACCTTCGCCGGCATAGAGGTAGTACACTTTTTCCGTCCGCGGCGGTACTGAGCAAGTGAAAAGCAGTCCGTCACCAAAACGGGTGACCTTGACCTCCTCGTTCTCGTATGTCAGGCAAAAATCAGGGTTCTGCAGCTGCCGGAATGCGTCACGAGTCGCGATATTGGCCAGGACGTCCGTCAATGGCTCGTCACTGACGTTCATGACTTTCACCGGCACCCGGAAGAGCCAGGTACGGCCCTGCTGCACGCGCAACCAGGGCGCCTCGGCGCCAATGCGCTGCAACAGCTGCCGCTCGACAGCGCCGACTTCCAGCGTAAAACGCGGCGCTACTGAGGCGCCTTCCAGGCGGAAGTCATCAAACCAGGCGACGCCCGTGCCGCGCAGCACCGACCCGGTAGTCAGCATCGTCGCGCCTGCGGGCACTTCCAGCTCAATGCTCAGCTCCTGCCAATCAAAACTGCCTTTGCCGGCGCTGACCACGCGATTGATCATCTGGGTATTGCTGGTGCTGCCGACATGGACAAACCAGCCAGCCGTCTCCGTGACGTTCTCAGCGCGCACCCGCACCCGCAGGGTATACTTTTCACCGGGCAGTACCGGCATCCCCGCGCGTTCAATGCCGAACCAGCTGGACTCGGCCTTGGCGTCTGCCGTGGTCTTGACGCAGCGCTTGCCGTCGGCGGGACGCTCCGTCACAACTTCGACATGGTGTTGCCCATCAACCATCTTCGCGCGCCAGCCCACCGGCAAGCCCTGGACGATCTTCTCAAACGAACCATTGAGATCACCGGAAGTCGGTACGCGCAAATAATCCGGCACCGGCCAGGCCGAAGGATTGTCGTAATACACCAACAGCTTTTGCGACGATGACTCCCCCAGGCTGACCGGCACGTACAAGGTGCTGTCCGCGGGGACCAGGCCGGTCTCAATGCGTTCGCCGGCGGCATCAGCCAGCGCCCATAACAGCTCGGTGCCGCTGTCCGCCGCCACCACGCGGATGCCGGCCACGGGCATGCCCGCCAGCGGCAAAGGCGCCGAAACGCCCGCCTCACCGGCCACCGGCACGCCAACCGGCAGCATCTGCTCGGAGTCCATAACCGGCAAGTTGCTGAACTGCAAGGAAAAACGACAGCGCCAGCTGTCCTGCCGACTCAGCGCCAAACGGTCATGCCACGGCTGCGCCGATAAGGACGCACACACCAACAGCGCCAAAATACACCATGTTGCTTTTTTCATGATAAACCAACTCCTTGTTGCTATTTTGAACGACTCAGGCACCAACAACTATGTCCTCCGTGCTGAACTCCTTTTGCTCAGCAAATGTAAGACTCGCCGCCCATTCTTGCCACCGGACAACAATGAATCACAGCAGGCAGATCGTAAGCAGTCACCCGCTGATAACTATGTTCTTACGAGCCGCAGCGCCAAATACCCGGACTGCCTGCAACCGGCAAAACGATGGACATTATGGACATTATGGACACAATGGACAACAACACCTGCTCGCCCGCCGTCCATACTGTCCATATTGTCCATAGTAGCTGACAGCAACAACGATTATCACTGGGTGACCGGTTACGGGCCCGTAATCGGCCATTCTTCCCCATTGTCATCGGCGGCAACACTCCCCGGCATTATGGTATGGAACCTACGCAGCCACTAATGCTTTTTCCATTATCCCCATTCCATGCGAAAATCCCAGTTCAATTCCGATGCCATGCCTGAGCCACGCTGCTGGTCATACGAGCTTGACGACGGCTGGCTTGTCCGCGCCGGTAAAACCGATGACGACAATGACCTGCTGTCCCTGCGCTACGCCCACCCCAAGGACTGGTGGTTCCACGTCCACGCCATGCCCGGCAGCCACGTCGTCCTCAGCCATGACGACAAGGACAAGGCGCCCGACGCCGCGCTCATCCGTACTGCCGCCGCCATCGCCGCCTGGCACAGCAAGGCTCGTGACGGCGGAAATTGTCCGGTGTCCTACACTCAGGCACGGAATGTTTCTAAACCACGTGCTGCAAAACCCGGCACCGTTACCATCAGCAAAGAAAAAATCATCCGGGTCAAGCCAAGCCTGCCACAAGATGGCACGGCATAGGAATGCGCTTGGTTCTGTAGAACGGGCAAGCCAAACGCCCGTCCACCTTGTCCACCCTGTCCATGTGCGCCCGCTTGCCAATCTCGTAAGCGCTCACTCATTGATAATTGTTGTTCCCGCAAGCTGCTATGGACAGTATGGACACTATGGACAGTATGGACGGCGAGCAGCAGGTGTTGTCGTCCATCATGTCCATAATGTCCATGTTGCGCCGTAGGCGCTTAACCATGCTTAACCCCAGGCTTTAGCCTGGGGTGGACAGC
>JAAZKQ010000238.1 GCA_012799755.1 Lentisphaerota bacterium
GCAGCGGCAAGCCATGACGCCATAATCTGCGACAATCTGCGACATCTGCGGATAAAAAAAACTTCGCGTGAGACTAAAACCAACAAAAGACCGGAAAAACGCCCAGCGCGCCTCAGCGCATTTTGCGCCAGTCAAAAACAATGCCCAGCGGCGGATTCTTGCATTCGACCAAGCGCGTGTAGACGGCATTGGCCTTCTCCGGCGAGACAATCTCCGAGATCAGCGGCCGCGTCTGCAGTTTCCCGGCGGCAATCAACTTGAGAATGGCGGCGTAGTCATCGAATTCCGTCCATTCGCCGGGGCGGGATTCCAGCTTGGGGCGTGTATTGGTGTGGCTGCCGATGAGCTTCACGCCGCGGCAGTGAACGAACTTATAGAAGTCGATGTGTGCGTCCGATACCCGTGTGCAGCCCAGCAGCGATATGCGGCCCATGCGGGCGACATACTCAAGGGCCTGTTGCAAAGCGACCGCCACGCCGGTCACTTCAACCACCGCTTCAACACCGCGACCGCCGGTCGCAGCCAGCACTTGGTCCTTGAAATCCTTGGCGGCAGGATCGAACACCGCCGTCGCGCCCAGCTTCAGCGCGAGGTCGCGCCGCACGGGATCAAGATCAGACACCAGCACTGGTATCGCGCCGGAGAGCTGCGCAAACTGCACTGCAAAGGCCCCGAGAATGCCCATACCGGCCACCATTGCCGCCTCGCCCAGCTCAATCCGCAGCTTGCGCACGCCCAGGCAAGGGAAAGACGCAATATGCGCGAAGGCCGCGTCCAGCAGCTCAATAGAATCGTCCTCAATCTTGAACAGCGACGCCGCCTTTCTCACGTTGTGTGAACGATGCCCGGCCCAGGTGTTGACCACACGGTCGCCGACTTTCAGGCTGCTTACCTGCGCGCCCACCGCCAACACCCTGCCCGCCGCGCTGTAGCCCGGACAGTACGGATAGGTCGGATGCGCGTTGTTCATGTCCATCAGCCAGGCGCGCTCCGTCCCAGCGCTGATGACGCTGAAGTCGTTCTCCACCAGCACCTCGTCCGCCCCCAGTTTCGCCGGGTCAATCTCAGTACATTTGAGTTCGACATAACAAGGACGTTCGGCACTCACATGGTAGACTTTCATTGCACTCTCCAGATTTCATTCTCGTGGGACTACCGGGAAAACATCTACCGCGACCAGCTCAGCCGCATGGCATCCACCATCTACGCGAAGCATTTACCCAAATGACAAACCCTGTTCAAGAACCACCCCTACACAATAACCGCAGTTTCGCCATTGGCTCCACCCAAGAAGCATTTTTTCTCCCGGCAGTTCTCCTGGAGGCGCACCAGAACGGATGGACACTCCCCGCGAGCCTCGTAACGACCAATGCTCAAGCCTGCATTTGGTCTGTGCAGCCGATTGCTGTAGTGCCTCTACAAGGCACTAGCTCTTGAGGAGTCTCCCTCCCCAGGCTGAAGCCTGGGGTTAAGCATGGTTAAGCGCCTACGGCGCAAATATAGTTACAACAGATTATTCATGCGCCCACGCGCGCAAAATCCCATGGCAGGCACATGCCGTCGTCCATCGTGTCCATCGTGTTCATCCTGTCCATAGCTCCACGAATTTCTGGCAGCCATGGACGCTTGCGCCGCAGCAGGCAGGACGCCTCTGAAAGCGGTTGGAAGCCGCTTCTACTCTGCCGGGAGACGCACGATGATGGGAGGAAGCGGCAGGCCGGACGCCTCTAAAAGCGGCTGGAAGCCGCTTCTACTCTGCCGGGAGACGCACGATGATGGGAGGAAGCGGCAGGCCGGA
>JAAZKQ010000239.1 GCA_012799755.1 Lentisphaerota bacterium
AGGGTACGACCGTCAAGCTGCCAGTGCCGCAAGCTAATCCTTGACGTTCCCAGCCAGTGGGCGCAACAACTCGCCGCAAACAAAAACGGCGAGGCCAGCCACATGAGCCGGAACCTCCAGCCCAAGTCCTGTCGTCGTAGGTTCCGCTTATTCTCGAATCTATATCTGCTGATCGTCATATCCGGTTCATCTGGTCTCCCGTCGCCGCCGGCTCCATGCCGACGGCGGCGCAAAAGGCGCCTAGAAACCGAAGAGCGCCTTGGGGCGTTCGTAAGCCAAGCTGACAGCCAGACGTTTGGCCACCTCGCAGGGCATCTGGCCCCGATCCACCATGCCGCCCAGCGAGCTCGCCAGCGTCCGCCGGAACATCTCGTGACGCGAACCGTAGGAAAGAATCTTGCGCGAATCCGACACCATGCCGGCCATGTTGCTGAGCACGTCCACTGAGCCGACGTAGTCCAGCTGGGTTTTCATGCCGATGTAGGAGTCGTTAAGCCACCAAGCCAGCCCCAGGCTGACCTTCTCGCCGAAGGCCCGCGTCAACTGCGCCAGGGTCGCGTTGTGGATCGGATTCATGTTGTATAACACGATCTTCAAGCGGTTGTCAAAGCGATTGAGCAGAGGCAGCAAGGGCGTCACGTAGTCCGTGAGATGATCTGAGATGTCCCCGCCGACGTCGGCGCCGAGGCTGTTGAACAGCGAATCGCGCGTATCGCGGACGGCGCCGATATGAATCTGGAAAACCCAGTCTTTCTTCGCATCCATTTCGGCCACTTCGTTGAAGACATAGGACATGAAGGCCACGACCTCATTCCTGCTCAGTTTCGTGCGATCACGGGCCCGCAGGAAGACCTCGTTGGCCTCGTCCCTGCTGATCTGGTAACCATAGGGGACGGTCATGCCGTGGTCGCTGGCCTTGCAGCCCAGCGTCGCAAAGAAGTCATGCGCCTTCTGCAGCACGGCGATGAGATCATCAATGGAATTGCAATGACTCTGCCAGCGACGTTCGAGCTGCGCCAGGTAGTCCGGCCAGTCAGGCTTGTACACGTTCATGGCCCGGTCCGGCCGGAAGGTCGGACGAACCACGCCCGCCAGCGGTGATTTTTGCAGGGCGAGGTGATACTCAAGGGTATCCACCGGGTCATCGGTGGAGCACATGGCCTCCACCTTCATCTGTTTGATCAGCTCCTGTTGAGCCATGTCCGGCCGATTGAGCACGGCTTTGCTCTTGTCCCAGATGAGCTGGGCGTTTTCAGCGTTGATCAGCTCGTCAATGCCTAAGCGGCGCTTGAGGTCCAAATGAATCCACTCATAGGTGGGATTGCCGGCGACTTTTTCAAAGACCGCGGCCATGGCCAGCCATTTTTCATGGTTGCTGCGCTCCTTGCCCGTGAGATATTCCTCTTGTACGCCGCATTTGCGCAGGCACTCCCAGACGTAGTGGTCGGTCGCGGCTTCGGCTTCCCAAATATCACTGAAACAGCGGTTCTCACTGAGAGCCTTGACATCGCAGTGGTTATGCGCGTCAATGATCGGCAGCTCGGCAATCTCCGCATAAATCGCCTCGGCGGTCTTGCCCTGTAAGAGATAATGTGCATCAAGAAAAGCCATGGTCACTCCTGGTGTTATACTCACATGTTCGGTCATAAAGGCAACGGGGCACCACGACTCCGACGTGGCGCCCCGTACAGCCGCCTCTGACAATTCCCGGCAAAGCGGCAAGCCGGCCGGCGGCATTGCGAGAAACTCTGCACGACCGGCCGAACCGCAATCAGGCCTTTTTCGCTTTCTTTGCGGTGCTGCTCTTTGCAGGACTGCTCTTCTTTACAGGACTGCTCTTCTTCGCGACGCCGGCGGCCTTCACCGGCACTAGCTCATTTTGGACCTTGACGATCTTGCCGGCCTCGGAGCTTTCCATGCAGGCGACGACGGCCGCGAGGGCCTTGTAACCTTTGATGCCATCGAAGGGCGGCTCGAAATCATCGAGAATGCAATCCACGAACAAGTCCGGAATACCGCTCTTGACCTGGACGGTGTTGGTGGCCATGGCACCAACCTTGTAGCGGATTACTTCGCCATTGTCCAAGAAGACTTCAACCTGGTAGTCCGGATTGGCGCCCAGTACCATGTAGCCTTTAGTGCCGGTGATGATCGTAGAGTTGTCTTCGCCGCCGTAGAAGGTCCAGCTGGAGGTAAGCTGGCCGATGACGCCGTTGGCCATGCGCAGGATGCACATGGCATTGTCATCAACCGTGATAGGCTTGCCCTTGTCGTCCTTCTTGTGCAAGACGTCCATGAAAGCCCCGACCTCGGCGATGTCCGTGCCCAGCAGCCAAGGAAGCAGGTAGGTCTTGTGGATGCCGAGGTCGCCCATGCTGCCCACATAGGCCTTCTCTTTCTTGAAGAACCAAGTGTGCGGCCCCTTGTCCTGCGACCACCTTTCGGGCCCGCCGTGGCAGAAGGACGTCCGGAAGGTCAGTACGTCGCCAATGATGCCTTCCTGGAGCAATTGCTTCGCCTTGAGATGCGGCGCCATCAGGCACTGGTTGTGGCCGATCATCAGCTTCTTGCCCGCCTTCTTGCCGGCGGCGACCATTGCCGAGCCCTCCTCAAGCGAGATCGCCATAGGCTTCTCGCAGAGGACGTGTTTGCCGGCCTCAAAGGCCGCGATGGTCAGCCGCGCGTGCTCGTTGTTGTACGCCGCCACAATCACTGCGTCAATCTCTTTGCTCTTGAGAATCTCCTCTTCGCTGGCAGCCACCTTGCCGCCAAAATGCTTGACCAGATACTCAGCGCGCGATTTGATGGGGTCGTAGACCAACACGATCTCCGCGGCGGGATTCTGGGACAATTCCAACCCGTGCCGGAATAGTGCGATGCTGCCGGCGCCAAAAAAACCGAAACGTACCTTCTCGGGGGTTGCCATAGTGTGTCTCCTGGGCTTCTGTTACGATGATGACAAAACGCTGACGCCACGCCCGTCGCGACGTCAAGACGGAAAACGATATAGCATAATTGTCTGCCGCTCAAATCCAAGTGAAAAAAAATAAACAAACGCGGTAAAAGGTAACCGGTCACCGATTGATACTCGCTGTCTCTGCGGTCGTTTTGACTGCCCTACCACAGAATGTCTTCTCCCAGGCATTTGAGCGCTGAAAGCGCAAACGATGATAGCCCAGGGCAAAGCGATGCCGAAGGCGGAGCGTCGCCCTGGGTGAAGCGCCGTTTATGTTCGTGTTCCTCGGCCCCTTTGGCCCCAGTCGGCAAAGCTGACTGGGGCCAAAGGGGCA
>JAAZKQ010000240.1 GCA_012799755.1 Lentisphaerota bacterium
CCTGGGCTGGTATGTTTTGCGCCTTCAGCGCTGAAAACCAAAGAGGCGACAGGAAAACGCAAACACACCGGCCTTCCTACACCAAGCAGCCTACTCTCAAAAAAATCTGCGCCAATCGGCGTAATCTGCGGATAAAAAATGTCTGTTATCAATCGGTGACCGGTTACCGCGTTATTCAGGCGGAGGTATCCGGTCATTTGCAACTGAAATATTCCGTCTTCCTGAAACCGGGAAGCACCGAAAACTGATGGAAGTTCAGACTTTTATCAGGATAATGGAAAATGAAAGTTGCGCAAGCCGACTCACAAGCAAGGACAGATTATGAAACGTACATGGCATGGCTACTGGATAAATGGCAGCAATGGGAACTTCCACAGCACCTCGCCGGTCTGGCCGGCGCCCTACCTGCGCAAGACCTTCACCTGCGCCACGGCGCCTAAGAAGGCCGTGGTGTATCTGTGCGGCCTTGGCTGGCACGAGCTCTACGTCAATGGCCGGAAGGCCGATGACCGCGTGCTGGCGCCTGTGGTGACGCAGTATGAGCAGCGCGCCAGTTATATTGACTATGATGTTACGGCGCTGCTGCGCCCCGGCAAAAACGCCTTGGTGGTGCTTCTCGGCAACGGCTGGTACAACTGTCATACCCATGAAGTGTGGGGTTTTGTCAGGGCGCCCTGGCGTGATTTTCCAAAGCTGCTCTGCGATGTCGAAATTGATGGCCAGGTTGCCGTGCAGAGTAACGCGAGCTGGAAAACCACAGCCAGCCCGGTGACTTTCGACGGCCTCCGCAACGGCGAATTCTATGACGCCGCCAAGGAAATACCGGGTTTCGCCGATCCTGATTTTGACGATAGCGATTGGCGCGCCGCTCAGCAATGCTCCCCGCCTGGTGGGCTGATTGTGCGTGAGGACCTTGAGCCCTGCAAAGTCACGCGCCGCATCGAGGCAGTCGGGAGCACGACGCTCGCAGATGGCGCCGTGGTCTATGACTTCGCGCTCAATATGGCCGGTCATTGCGAAATCACGGTGTCGGGTCCCGCCGGCGCCGAAGTCGTGCTGCAGTATAGTGAACGCATTGCCGACAATGGCGATATCGACCGTAGAATCATCTCCAAATTTGTCAAGGAAGGGGTTTTCCAGGAAGACCGCTACCGGTTGAAAGGGCAGGACGAAGAAAGCTGGTCGCCGCGTTTTACCTACCACGGCTTCCGTTATGTGAAGGTCATCTTGAGCGGCGGCGCCAAGCTCAGCGGCATCCGCGCCTGCATGGTGCACAACGCCTTTGCCGGCACTGGCGCCTTTGCTTGCTCGCATGAGATTGCCAATCGGCTCCAAGCGATGACGCAACAGAGTTTTCTGTCCAACTTCGTGGGCATTCCCACTGACAGCCCGCACCGCGAAAAAAACGGCTGGACCGGTGATGCCCAATTAGTCGCAGAGACCGGCCTCTGGAACTACGATACGCGGCGGGCTTTCGCGCATTTTGTCCAGCTGCTGGTGGATACGCAGCGGCGCAACGGTCAGTTGCCCGGCGTCGCGCCCTCCGGCGGTTATGGCTTCAACTGGGGTTCTGGACCGGCTTGGGATCGCCTGCTCTTTGAATACCCATGGCGCTTGTATCTATTCTGCGGCGACACCGCCACCATCTGTCGTCATTACGGCGCCATGAAGCTATATCTTGACTACTGCCAAAGCATGTCCGAGGGCAACCTCGTCCGCTTCGGCTTAGGTGACTGGTTTGCCTTCGACAAGAAGCGCGTGGCGCCCGTGGAACTGACCTCCAGCGCCTATTACTTCAGTAACGTGACCATCATGGCCGAATTCGCCCGCATTCTTGGTCATGGTGACGAGGCGACACATTACCAAGACCTTGCCAGTTGCATTTGCCGTGCCATCAATGCCAAGTTCCATCGCGGCGACGGCATTTACGCAGGTGGCGAATGGACTTCCTTGGGCGCGGCCCTGTATTTCGGGTTGGTTCCCGAGTCTGAGCGAGCGAAAACAGCCGCTGCGTTGGCCGAGAAGGTCCGCGCCAACGCCCACAAGGTCAATTTCGGCATCCTCGGCGCCAAGTACGTGCCGCGGGTGCTGGCGGATTACGGCTATGCCGACGACGCTTTCAAGCTCCTCACCCAGACGGAGTTTCCCGGTTGGGGTTACTTGGCGAAGCTGGGCGAAACGACGCTATGGGAAGACTGGCCTGGTGAGCATCAGCGCAATAGCGTTTTGTTCGGTGATCTCTCTGCGTGGTTCTACCAGTACCTTGGCGGCCTTTGCCCGACCAAGGAAGGTCCAGGCTGCAAGCATGTGCTCATCCGTCCGTGTTTCGTGCGCGACCTCGACTGGGTGAAAGTGAGCTACCAGTCCACGAACGGGACATTCCATAGCGAGTGGAGGCGTGAACACGGCAGTATCCGCTGTCGCTTCGTCGTCCCGCCGGCATGCACCGCCGATATCGTCCTCCCCGGCGTTGAAGCCCGGCACAAAGTCTCCGGCGAGCAGCTCGTCGATTTGTCCGAAAATTTGGCGTACGGTCCTTAGCACTCGTTGAAAAGCAAACTCGGAGAGCCGGCACCATGAGTAACCCCAGGTGGAGCGAAGCGAAACCTGGGGCGAGGCATCCCCCCGAAATCAGAGCTTTGGCAAGGCGACACATGAATCAGCGCCAATCTTGCGGCTCAAAAACAGAGAAAAGGCCTTGGCTTATGTATCTTCATGTGCCACCACGTACCCACGTTGCGATAGTGTCGCCCCCCGGGCCCCGGCCGGCGCCCTATGCGTCTGTCTACGCATCCGGCGGCGAAGAGCCCTCCTGCTCCCTGACTTTATCCCAGTCAACAGTCCAGGCCGGCCGCCGACGGAATTTGTTCTTGAACTTATTTTCGAGGACACCGCGATTTTCGAGCGAGATCATGCACGCGCGCATGCAGCCGCGACCGCCGCAAATGGCCTGGCCGGTAACGTGGATGGTCTCAGGCTTGTGCTTGAAGGGCGAGATGAAGGATGGCTTGAAACCCGGCGACCACTTGAGGTAGTCGCCATCGGCCGGATCGTCCTCGCCCGTGATGGCCTGAGCGCCGACGAAGGCCTTATTGCAGCCGGGCTCGTTCAACTCGCCCCATTCGATGTCATAGCCGGCCACGTTGATTTTCACCGTCTTGGTCGCGGAAATGCTCTGCCCGGGGCATTGCCTGACACAGGCCAGGCAGCGATTGCACAGCGTGCCGGGCGGCATGATCGGATCGGGCTCAAGCTCCAAATCCGTCAGCACGCAGGCAAGACGCACACGGGGGCCGAATTTTTTACTGAGGAAGACCTTGCTGTAGCCGATTTCACCGAGGCCGGCAAGAAAACCCGCGATGCGTATGCTCATGTACACATCGGCGCGGGGCAGACCTTCGCGCACCGGCACCGAAAAGCCATCGGCTCCTTTCCAGGTCTTGCCGTCGTTGGTATTGATGGCGCCACCGTAGAAATGGTAGGCCAAGGGCATGCTCTCGTAGCCTTCGTTTTCCAGGGCCCGGGCGGCCTCGCGCGCCGTCCACGGAAAGACCTTCTGATTGATATAGCCGTAACCCATGGCGGAGTAGCTGCTGTAGTAGGTGCCCTCTTCAACGCCGCGCAGCGACCCGCGCATAATGCGGTGAGTCATGACAATCATGGACTTGGCACGAGGCATGGCGTAACGCGGGTCCATTTGCTTCGGCGCGCCTTCCCACAAGGACATCGGCGCAACACCGACTTCATCCGCGCCGGCTTCCAGCGCGATTTGCTTGATGGTTTTTGCATCTATCATAAGACCGTCAGCCTCCTTTCGCGCCTCATTCATCAATATCAACGGTCGTGCGATCCTTCTCACGCGGCTTCACGGCGTTCGGCGGCAGCTCGTCGTTCTTCAGGCGGCCTGAATTGTAGCCGTCCCAGTCCACCGACCACTGTTCACGCCGCCGGAAGGGCGCGTCAAATTTGTTCGCCAGGACGCCGCGTTCTTCCAGGGAAATCATGCAGGCGCGGATGCAGCCCTTGCCGGCGCAGATGGACTCGCCGTCCGTGAAAATCGGCCCGAGTTTCCGCCGGAAGGGCGATATGGCTGAGGGCTTGTAACGGCCCTTGTAGGCGGGGATGCTGTCGAGATAGCAGCCCGTTTCGCCCTCGCGGGTCTTTTCCGCGCCTACAGAGGCGAAGCTGCACGCTTCCTCATCACGCTCACCACAGACGATCTCGTTGCCGCCCAAAGTCATCTTGGTCGTCTTCGTCGCCGAGATGGCCTGGCCGGGACATTCCCGCACACAAGCCTTGCAGCGATTGCAGAGCGTGCCGGGCACCATCACCGGATCGGCCGTCAGTTCCATCTCGGTCAGCACACAGCCAAAGCGCAGGCGCGGGCCGTAAATGGGATTGAGCAGCGTGCCGCTGTAGCCGATGTCGCCCAAACCGGCCAGGTAGGCCGCCAGAACGGTGTCAATGTAGACGTCGGGCGCGGGCTGCCCCGGTCGTGCCGGCACGGAGTCGTTGGCGCGCCAGACCGCCTTCTCGGCCAAGGTCAAGCCCTTGGTGGAGGTCGCCGCCCAGCGGCAGGAATTGCCGATGGGCATCGCCTCGTAGCCCTCGTCCTCAATGGCCCGCGAGACCTGCCGCGCCGTCAGCGGAATAATGTCCATGTTGAGATAGCCCTCACCCATGGCCGGGTAGTGGCTCAGGAAGGTGCCCTCTTCCGTGCCGCGCAGTGTCCCGCGCATGATGCGATGCCCGATCACAATCATGGACTTGGCTTCCGGCATGACATAACGCGGGTCGCGGTCCGCCGGAAAGCCCGCAAAACGCTCAATAGGCGCAATGCCCACCACGTCCGCACCGGCTTTCAAGGCAATTTTCTTGATGTCCTCACTGTTCAACATGGCCACTCCTTGCTTGCACTTGTCGCCACACACCGGATAATCATTCATCAGGGTCCTTGACAATTGGATAAATAAAAACAAATATAAGGACCAATATCTACCTATGACATGACCTATTCGTTATATTTCTTGGACTTTTCGCCAGAAACACATGAAAAGCAGCGAGCCGCCATGCGGATCATTCCTACGGAAAAACTCAGTCGCGAATCCTTTACGCTCACGGACCTGCGCGTTGCCCGCCAGTTGTGGACATCGTGTCGCACGCATAGCGGCCTGGGCTCGCCACGCCGCCTCGCCGGCCTGCTTTTTTACCACAACTGCCACGGCCAATACCGCTTGCCGGACGGTCGCAACTTTCGCTGTGATCCGGGTGACGTCGTATATCTGCCCCAGGCATCGGAATACCACACGGATTTCACTCCGGCCGGCATCCCCGGCAACAAGGAGCCGGCGACGACCATCGTCTGCAACTTCACCCTCCGCCTTGATGACGGCACGCCCTGCGGTCTATCTGAAGAGCTGCGCCGCTTCCCGCCTAGCCGGGAAACACGCAGGCTTTTCCTGGCTTTGGCGGAAATCTGGCATCATCCCTTCCCCGAGCTGCTCCGCGCCAAATCCTGCCTCTACCAGCTCTTCGCCGTCCTCTGCAGCCAGGAAAAACACCATGCCTTGGCCAGCGGCCCCTTTGCCGATATCGCCCCGGCCATACAGTACTTGGAGAATGAGTTGAATCAGGACAAGTCCGTCGGCGAACTTGCGGCGATGTGCCACGTCAGCGTCAGTAAATTCCGTCAGCTCTTCCACGCTTACGCCGGCATGGCGCCAACGGCATTTCGCATCGCCAACAAACTCGAACGCGCCAAGCTGCTCCTCGAATTTGATCGCCGCAGCATTGCGGAAATCGCCGACCAACTCGGCTTTGGCGACCCGGCCTACTTCAGCCGCCTGTTCAAAAAACACTGCGGCGTCGCCCCGCAACGCTACCGCCAGGGCATGGGGTAATGACGTCCGCTCCACCGGCTTGTCCCGGGCGGGGCAAGCTGCTTGATCAGGCGAATCAGGCAGATCAGGCGGATCAGCGGACGGATCGGGCGGATCAGGCGGATCAGGCGGATCGGATGACAGCGCCGCCCCAATCTGCGATAATCTGCCGCAATCTGCGAAAAAACGGCGGCATGAATTGCTGCGCAGCAGCAAGACAGGTCGCCATAATCTGCGTTAATCTGCGCAATCTGCGGATAAAAAACCTTCGCGCCTGCGCGTGAGGGAAAACACTATTGGTAGAAATCCACCCGATCCGTCCGTAATAATTCCCCTGCTCAGTCCATGGTGACGCCAACGCCGGTGCCGGTAATAACGCACTTAATCATGTTCTTGCTGAAGCGCAGTTCGCCGCGAGTCTGGGCGGCGACGTGGCCGTCCAGGAAAGCGACGTTGGCGCGGTCGTTGTGCCAGAGTTTAACACCGGAGTTTTCGCCAAAGCTAGTCGTATTGATGTAATACCAGCAGCAGGTCGGATCAACGGTATCCAGTCGGCCGGTATCACTCAGCACCATGAATTCGGACGGCGTGGTAATAACCTTGCCGATAAAGTACTGGCCGTCGGGGCTAGCGAAGGCCCTGAAATCAAGGCCATTGGCAACCAGCGCTTTGCGGGCGTTATAGTTGCCATCGCCGCCGGGATGTATCATGCCCACAGTACGCCAGTAGGCCGTGGTCGTATGGTATGACCAGCTGGATGAAGGACAGTAGAGCATGGGATCGGTGGCGGCCAGGCCGAGCAGCCTATGCCAAGTCACCCAACCTGTCCCACTAGTATTCTGTCTGAAAGCGACATAGTCATCGTTTTCTTGCATGTACATTGAGTACAGGGTCGCCAGCTGCTTGAAATTACTGGCACAACTGATGCTACGGGCTTTTTCCCGGGCTTTGGCCAATGCCGGCAACAGCATCGCTGCCAAAATAGCGATGATGGCAATCACCACCAGCAATTCAATCAGGGTAAAGACCCTCGGGCGTTTCGGAACAGGACAAGTGGTCAAGTACATTTTCTTCACGGTATAAAACCCTTTCGTGTGCATTATTGATGTTCAATCACCGATAGCAAGACCGACGCTTGGCAAGGGTGGACAGACAACACCGCCGCCCGCGCCAAGCGAAAGACCGTATAAGATGGATTCATTGCACAAAATTGCCAAGAATGTGCTCAGTATAACAAAGCAACCCCTTATTAACAAGGCCATTTCGATTAATCATCTCACTCCAGGATAACCGGTCACCCATTGATAACCGTACTTTGCTCATGATATTTCCGCTGACAAAAACGCCATAGAAGCACAGTTTGGAGCCGGCCAAACAGTACGCTGAAAGCGTAGCACATACCAAACGGCGGCGTGAATTGCTGCGCAGCAGCAAGACAGGCCGCCATAATCTGCGCCAATCTGCGAAATCTGCGGATAAAAAACCTTCGCGCCTTCGCGTAAGGCAAAGCTATGCGCTCAGAAGAAGATGCTGAAGTAAGCAGTATCGCTGACGATCTGATTGGCGGCCGACGCATAGTCGCAGACACGAGTGGAAAAGCGCCGACCCTCGCCGACGAATTCGGCCTCGAAAGCGCAACGCACCCGTCCATCCTGCACCGGGATAAGCGTGCAATGGCAATCGCCCTTGGCGATGCTTTCAGCCGCGAACATTTCTTCTTCGCTATTGCCGATGATCTTGCTTCGCGCCAAGAGCAGCGGCCCGTACTGCAGAGTGCATTTCGGCTCGCTGATCATTTTCTCGAAAGGCGCTTCGCCGATGCTGACGCCGGCATTGACCCAGCGCACGGCATACCAGTCGCTCTTGTCGAGCGCAGTGACCGGATAGGCAAAATGCCGGATTTGCGCTTCGGCCTGGAAATGCAAATGCAGTTCCAGCTTGCCGGTGGCGGGCACTGTCGCCTCGGCGTAGTCCTGGCTGCTGATATCAACGTTCCGCCCTTCGTATTGCATGCTGCCGGCTCGACTCCAAGACGGCACCCGCAGACGCAATTTGACCGGCGTGGCTGCCGTGCTGCTGACCTCAATCCGTACCCGACCGTCCAGCAGATAGCTGCCGCTGATACGAATTGAGACGGTCCCGCCGGCAATAGCAACCGTTGCCTCGGCATCGGTGTAGAGATTGATCACGATGGCATCGGCGCTGCGCATCACGGCGGCCTGCGCGGCATTCATGAAGCCACGGGGCATATTGTTCACGCAGCAGTGATTATGCTTCATCTTCGCTTGCTCCGACACAGTCAAATGCCTGGCATTGCTGCGCACCCCCCGCGAGCCCCACATGCCATCGCGATAAATACTGGCCAGGAAGGCGTTGAGGTAGGTCAGCTCAAAGACGTCCATGTAATGGCGCTTGCCGGTGAGCGCGAAGAGCTCGTAGGTCACGCGCATGAAGTGAATGGCGTCGCAGGGTTCGGAGATGGCGTTGATCTGGCTGGCGGCATGGTTGAAGATATCGTTGTAGCCGACGCTGAACATCTGATTCTGTTCGTGCTCCCACATCGCCGCATGAGCCTTCTCGACGGCCTCCAGACAGCGTTGATCGCCGGTGACGCGATGATACTCCAGGATGCCGTCCAAGCATGATAACAGCTCGTAGACCTTCGCCCACTCCGGCGGCGGCATCGCGAACCACTCATGCAGGGGCTTGCCGCTGAGGCCATTGGCGATGAGGTTGGGCGCCTTGCCGCTGGGGTCGTTCCAGCCGGCGATGATGGCGCCGGCAAAATCCAGGTAGCGCTGGTCGTCGGTGATGCGATACAACTGCAACATGGGCTTGAGAATGGAGCAGCTGGGCATGCCCTTGAAGGTGCCCGTATCGCCAATCCAGATGCCGTTGTCATGCAGCTCGGCAAGGAGATGATCCGCCAGGCGGACGGCTGCTTGCAAGATGCTCGCGTCATTGAGCAGCTGATACGCTTCCAGTAATCCCCACAGGGTGTACTTGCGGCACCAGACATTCCAGTTCCAGTTGCAGCCCCAGCCCATGACCTTCTTGCCCTCTTCGCGTGTGGGCGCGATGAGCATCAGCGAGTTCCTGTAGGTGCCGAGATAGCCGTCCGCGCGCTGAAAGGCCATCAGCCGATGCGCCGCCTGGCGGATAAACTCCCGCAGCGCCGCGTCATCTTCATATTCGCAAACCCGCGCCGCGCTGATCATCCATTTGCCCCAGAATTCGCCCTGCCAGATGCCGACCACCCCCGTCTCGTCGTCAAGCTGGTTCTTGAAGGCGTCCTCGGCCTCCTGATAGACCACCTCGCGGGCATGACGCGACCGTATGCGCTGCTCAAAAAAATTCTCCATGAGCTCGCCAATGGGCCCGGCGATAAGGGTCTGCTTGAGGGGCGGCGGTGTCACAAGATTCGGCACTGCGTAGTCAACCATGATCATGCTCCGTTGGGGTGGTGAAGGTGTAAAAGCTCATCGCGCTGGACGCTTTCAATGCCCATAAGATAAGCCCGTTGCCGACGCCGGCATTCATCGCAGCGGAAAAAACAGCAAGGCCCCGTAACCAGTCACCCATTCATAACCGTGCTTTGCTCATGATATTTCCGCTGACAAAAACGCCATGGAAGCACAGTTTGGATCCGACCAAACAGTACGCTGAAAGCGTAGCACATACCAGCCTGGGGTTGCGCCCATGGCGCAACCCCAGGAAAGCCCCCACCCGAAACAGCACGCTGAAGGCGTGCCACATAGCAGACACGAAGGATGATTTCCATTGCAAGGCAACAGAAA
>JAAZKQ010000241.1 GCA_012799755.1 Lentisphaerota bacterium
AAGCGCTCAGCATCCCTGGCCGCAAAGCGGCAGAAGCGCTGAAAGCGCAAAACATACCAGCCCAGGGCAAGCCACGCTGAAAGCGTGCGCCGCCCTGGGTAAGCGTCCCCCCCGAAATTGCACACTGAAGGTGTGCGACATAGCCAACACGAAGGATGGGGTGTTGTCCAAAAAGTGACCGCTTACCTCGTATCCATCATGTCCATCGCGTCCAATTTTGAGTTTTTTGAGTGAGGAGACTACGTTAAGCAAGTTTTGCCAAGGCGCCTGTAGACAATCCCTGAAAAATCCGGTGGACTGAATGGAATCGTGTTTTCAGCACGAACTGGAGAAATGCCAATGTCGCGAAAAGTAAAATATGGAATCATCGGCACTGGCGCGATTGCGCAGATGCATGCCCAGGCTCTGACTGGTATTGAGCAGGCCGAATTGTTTATGGTCTTCGATATCGTCACCGAGCGGGCAAAGGCGTTCGCAGAGCAGCATAACTGCCGTTATGCCGGCAGCCTGGAAGAATTACTGCAATCCGAAGTCGAGGCGGTGACTATTGCTACGCCAAGCGGTCTACACGGGCAGTGCGTTATCCCGGCAGCCAAAGCCGGCAAGCACATTCTTTGTGAAAAGCCCCTCGAGGTGACGGTCAGCAAGACCAATGATCTGATTCGAGTCTGTGAGAGCAACAACGTGCGCTTGTCAGCCGTTTTTCAGTCGCGCTTCTGTGAATCGGTGAAAACGATCCGGCAAGCGGTGGATGAGGAGCGTTTTGGTCAGCACGTGCTCGGCAGTGCGAGCGTACGCTGGTACCGGGCGCCGGAATATTACGCCAATGCCGGCTGGCGGGGCACCTGGGAGCTTGATGGCGGCGGTGCGTTAATGAACCAAGGCATTCACACTGTTGACCTGCTGCTCTATTTCAATGGCGACCCCCGCGAAGTCACCGGCAGATTCACCCGGATCAAGCATAAGGGAATTGAGGTCGAGGATACGGTTGTGGCCATGGTGCAGTTCAAAAACGGCTCCCTGGGCACGATTGAAGCAAGCACGGCCTGTGCGCCGGGTTTTCCTCGCCGGGTCGAATTGTCCGGCACGAAAGGCAGTGTCACTCTGGAAGGCGACCGGATTGTTCGCTGGGAATTTCAAGATGAGCGTCCGGAAGACAACGTGATTCGGGAACAGGGGGCGGCTCCTTCAGGCCCCAGATCGAGCGGCGCCAGGGATCCGATGGGAATTTCCAGCGAAGGGCATCGCCGGCAGCTGCAAGAGTTGACCGAGGCTATTTTGGGCGGACACCGGCTGACCGCCCCGGGCTCTGAGGGAAAACGCGCCGTCGAACTGATATGCGCCGTCTATGAATCTGCCCGAACCGGCACCTCCATCAACTTCCTCTGAATATCCTCCACAGGTCTCCCCCGGCGCGGCCTGACGCCTGCAAACCAATTTTTGTCAATGTGCGAAATGCTGGTTAATCTGTAAAATGATGTGATGAACACTTGTAGTCGCCAATTGGTGATGTCCCTGTCCCGATGCCGAAAATAATCGCTCAGCCGTTGATACTTGTCATGCCGACGATCTTTTTCCGCTGTTGTGCCTTTACAAGGCACTGCTTCATGGGGAGCTCGCCACCCCAGCCTGAAGGCTGGGGTTAAGCATGGTTTAGCGCCTACGGCGCAAAAAGGTCCATTTGCTGACATCTTGTTGACGCCGCAGGCTGGAGGCCTGCGGCATGACCGGAAAGGACACGCCAAGTGCAGCTTGCTGTGGCTGCGAATATCAATGAGTGACCGGTTGCCGCCGAAACTCATCTCGCGCGAAAATATTTTTTGTAAAATAATGTTTATCAAAAACTTACACATAAACATGCCCCGTAGGGGCACGACCATGCTTAACCCCAGGCTTTAGCCTGGGGAGAGGCACACCTCAGAAGAGGTGCCCCATAGGGGCACTACTGAACGCCTAACAACTACAACCACTATGTCAACGCTCTCTTCCCATCACAAGATTTCGCACACTACTTAAAAAGGAGCTTGCCATGGCTGAAATTTTATTGCCGGCTGAACGAGTAAACGTCGCTGCGGAAGCTGATATCTGTGTGATTGGCGGCAGCTGCACTGGAGTTTTTGCCGCCGTGCGGGCGGCGCGCCTTGGCGCCAAGGTCATCCTGCTGGAACGGCAGAACCGCTTTGGCGGCGTAGCCACGCTGGGTCTGGTCGGCATGTGGCATACGCTTTTCGATATCACTGAAAAGAAACAGATCATTGCCGGACTGACCTTCGAAATGCTGGAAAGAATGGAAAAAATGCAGGCCGCAAGCCCGTTCCGGCAGGCGGCACCCAGGGGAATCCGCATCAATACCGAAATACTGACTTTGGAACTGGACCGCCTGATTCAGGAACACCCCAATATCCGGGTTTTCCTGAACTGCGCTTTCTCCACCGCGATAACCAAGCCGGATGGCAGCATTGAGGCGATTGTTGCGGAAAACAAATCGGCCCGTTTTGCCGTCCGGGCAAAAATTTTCATTGATGCCTCCGGCGATGGCGTTCTTTGCAAAAAGGCCGGTGTTGCCATGCGCCGCGTCAAGTCACCGCAGCCTCCCAGCAGTTGCGCTCGCTTCAGCGGCTGGAACTTCCCGCCGGGCTTTGACCTGCGCGCCTGCATGGAAAAATATCGGCCTGAGTTGCCGGATTTGCCTTGCGGCTATTATTGGGGCATGAATATACCCGACAGCGCTCTCCATATGCTGGCCGGCACACGTGTTTTTAATTGCGATTGCGATGACGCTGATCAGATCACGGCAGCGGAACTGGAAGCCAGAAGGCAAATCTATGCCGTTCTGATGATGTTGAAAAAAGAACTGCCGAACTTGCCGATAGCGCTGGAAACCCTGCCCGCCGCCATAGGAATCCGTGAAGGCTTGCACATGCAGGCCCTCAGGCAGCTGAAAGGCGCTGAGATGCTCAGTGGAAAAGATTTCCCGGATGCCATCGCCAACGGCACCTACCCGAGCGATGTGCACAGTGACCAGGATGATGGCATCTCATTCAAATTCATGAATGGCAACCAAACCCTTTTTAAAAACGGAAAATCCACCCCCGGCGAGCGCTGGCTGCCTGAAGGACAAGTGCTCCCCTACTACCAAATTCACCTGCGCTGCCATATCCCCGCCAATGTCCCGAATCTGCTCGCCGCCGGACGCATGCTCGACGCCGACCGCGAAGCCTTCGGCGCAGTGCGAGTCATGGTCAATCTCAACCAATGCGGCGAAGCTGTCGGGGTGGCCGCCTTCCAGGCATTACAACAAAATGCGCCTGTCCAGAATCTGGATTACGCACAAATCAGGAAGCTGCTTGCCAAGGGCGGCTCCATCGTCTTGCCGGCGCAGAAGCCCTGCGCCCCATAAGCGCCAAGTCGAGCTTGTCAAAAAAGCATGAGTGGGTTTTCCAAGGGAGAGGAAAGGGCAGACTGGCCCTTTCCGGCTCGGCGTTGAGGCATGTGCTGCATTTTCTCCGCTATTTATGAGGCAACACATCTATTTTATGGCCAAAGAAAGCTGGAAAAAGGGTCCTCACAGCAGACGAAAATCGCAAGAGCTTTTTTCGGATGACCCCGAACTTGTCTAAAAGCATTTGTGCATGATTTTGTGCCATGGTGCTCGACCATGCCTAACTCTGGCCTCAGCCTACGAGCATGAAGTTGTTTCCATCGCCGTAAGCGGGCACCCATTGATAATTGGCCGTGCCGGCGGTCGTTTTCAGCTGTAGTGCCTTTACAAGGCACAGCCACATGGGGAGTTTCCCCACCCCAGGCTGAAGCCTGGGGTTAAGCATGGTTAAGCGCCTACGGCGCAAAAGCGTCCATATTGTCCATATTGTCCATCGTTTTGCAGGTCGCAAGCGGTCACGGGCACTTGGTGTTGCAGCTCGCAGGAACACAGTTTTCAATGAGTGACCGCTTACCCATCGCCTTCCATAATTCAAAATTTCATATGGAAAAAGCATTTTTGACCGTTAATGTGCTCTCCAGGCAACACCACGGCTTTTGCAGAATACCGCTCTGGGCCTCTAACAATCTGCCAACAGCCGCGCACCATGGGCAAAGGCCATTCCGTCAATGATTGCAAGTCAGTCGTGGTGTTTAATTCTCCGTCAAACCGCCTAAAACCAGGACTGCCGAATTCAACTTTCGCCTTGACGGCTATGAAAAACAAGCATCCGGCTGATAACTGTCATCTCAATACATGGCATCACCATGACAGAAACAACTCTTCCCAGCGACATCTTCTGCAATCCTCTTCCCATGCCGGATTATCCCGTAGGAATCTGCGCTCCTTCACGACGGGGGAAAGATGCGCACAATGACAAGTATTTCATCGGCTCTGTGCGCGATTTCCGGGAATTGGCAGACCCGGAGGGTATATACCTGGATGGAAAGTGGTATGTATTCCCCTCCGCCAGACAGGCTTACGTATCTTCAGACTTGGCCCGCTGGGAATATTGTCCCCTTAGCTTTGAAACCGACAGCCCTGACTTGGGCTATGCTCCCAGTATCGCCAAGGTCAAAGACCATTTCATTCTGACTTCCAGCACCCTGTTCCAAGGGCGCGCCGTCATTTTCAGAGCTCCGACCCCGCTTGGCCCCTATCGGGACCTGGGCTCTCCCCAGATGCCGGATGGCGCCCCCATCAAACCGGCATGGCTGGACCCGACGATATTCTGTGATGACGACGGACGGCTCTATATGTACTGGCATTACGGTGGTGTCGGCGCTGGGATCTTCGGCGCTGAATTTGATCCCGAAAACCCAGTCCGCGCGATGACCGAGCCGGTAAAAGTCATTGATTTTGACCCCATCAATGAATTTGAGTGTTATGGCGAAAACAACGAACATATCGACAAGAGTTACGTCGAAGGCGAAGCCATGTTCAAACACAATGGAGAATACTACTTCCAATATGCTTGCAACGGCACCGTCTTTCGTCACTATGCAATAGGTGTCTATCGGGGGAAATCCCCCTTGGGCCCCTTCACCGTGCAACGCACACCGGTTGTCCTTTCCCCTACCGGGCGCGTCGCCGGAACAGGGCACGGAGGCTGGATGGCAGGCCCCAATGGCGCCATCTGGCAATTCTACACCTGCTGCGCCCGCCGCATCCACTTTTTTGAACGCCGTATCGGAGTGGATCGCGTGACTTTTGACGCCAACGGCAATGCTCATGTCAACGTCACCAACACCCCCCAATCCATGACCAAAGGCGATTTGGGTTGGAAGCCGGTTTCCGTCAACAAGCCCACCAGCGCCTCCAGCTACAGGGACAGCAATTATGCTTCCTTTGCCACCGATGACGCCACTCACACCTGGTGGATGCCTGCCATAAATGATCCTGCGCCCTGGCTGGAAATTGATCTGAAGCAAACCTTTACCCTGAAAGCCGTTCAGATCATCTGGGTGGAGGAAGGATTAAACTTTGAGCAAGGCATTCTCCCCCGGCCAGTTCCCTTTGCGCTGGCATTCTTCGATGAGCAGCATAAGCTGCTTGGCAAGCGCTCCTGGTTGGACCTGCCAACCGACCACTTGGTCGAATTCAAGACTTTTGAGCCGATCCAAGCCTACCATGTCCGCCTGGTCTTTCAGAATCCCGTGGAATCTCCGCTGAAACATGGCGTTTCCAACCTGACACTTTTCGGCAACGCCGTTCCACAGGCAAGAAATCCGCGTTAGCCGGGAAGAGACATGGAGATGCCTCTTCCCGGATTTGCGAAAAAAGGTTCTTGCCGGTTTTATGAAAACAGCAGATGCCGGGCGCAGGAATTTGTAAGCAAAAGAGAAGCCCAAAGGCGGACCGTTACTTCCTGTCGGGAACGGCAAGCACTTGGACAGTCATTGTGGAACCGGTCTTCGCGGCCAGCGAAACTTTGTTTTCACCCGCCTTCAGTTTCAAGACATTGGCCGCATCAGGCAGTTTGAAGCTTCGAATTGCCTCAGTGCCGTCAGTCCACACGGTACCATTGCCGTTTTCGTCCACGAGCAATGCTTCGCCGCGCGCCAGTTTTTCGGGCAAGGCGATCTTCGCGCCGTTCAGCGTGAGTTCAAGACCAGTCAAGTCCTGTTCGGCGGCTTTTGGCAGATTGAGGGCGCGCAGATCCGCCAAATGCACCACGCATTCACGATTCAGCGGCAGCTTGTTGAACAACAGCACGAAGTGTTCAACCTTGCTCCAGTCAAAACCGGACGACGCCTGGGACATGGGCAAGACAAGTCGCTTCCATCCTGACACGTTCACCGGGACAACCCAATCGGCGTATTTGCCGTTGACGTCCCAGAACTGGATTCTCACATCCTCGCCTTGATTGTCCCCATGCAGCCAAAGGGAAATCACATTGGCCTGGGACAAGTCCAATGGCTTGGCGAAGGTACATCCCTTGGCGGACCAGTTCCCGTCGCCAGTCGCCTTTGCCGCATAACGCATCGCTGAACCATGTTCGCGATATTCTTCAGGCGACAAGCTGACGGATTGAGACACGCCGGGAGACATGACGCCTTGATCCGTGATCGCTTTGCCCCGACCCGAAACGCACTTCTCGTAGGTGTTCGCAGCGCCTTCCGCAAAGCCGTCCAGGGACTGGAACTTCTCCACGCTCAACTCGAATTGCGGCTTGGCGGCTATGTCAAACCGGGGTTGGCCGGCCAAGCTGCGAATGAACACTGCCGCCCCGCGTTCCTTGCCGTCCAGCCAGGGCGTCTGGATAGACCAGGAACTTTGAGTACCGCCAAGGGCGTCCAACTCGCGCGGCGAAGCAAAGGGAACCAACTGCGCCAGACCACTCATCACCCGCAAGGCGCCGCGATCGCCGCGGCGGCAACGCAATTCATCCGCTGGGAGCTCAAACGCGGACTGCAATTCGAATTCATGGACGATGTCGCCCTGCGTGAAAACAGTCAAATCAACGCGGTTCGACAAGCCGGCAGCACGGCGGCTTGAAAACGCCACGCGGTAATCGCCTTGGGGAAGCTCCAGCACGCCCTCGGTGCGCCCCGTCGCCAACACGCCGCCGTTCGCCTCGTACAACACATAGCGACCTTCAGGAGAAATTTCCACATAGTCGTCTGGTCGCATCCTGACCGGCACCAGGCAGGAGCTTTCGCCAACGGCAAGACGCGGGTTTTCAACGGGATACGGTCGTTCTGCCAAGGCCACCAGGCGACCGATCTTCACCACGCCCTCTGATTGGGCAGGCAGCCCGTTCAAGTACAACTTCACAGCCGTGACTTGATGATATGGATACCTGCGATACATCGGGGCGGTCATCCCGTAGGGCCAGGAATAATGGTAGAAGCGCTCCGTCTCAGGACGATCCAGGACAAACCTGCGCCAACCGGTAAACGACAGGTCAATGTAGTGCTCGCGAACGGAACCTGCGCTTTCCGTGCTCCCAAGCTGAACATTCATGATTCCCCCGCGGCCATCTGAATGAACCCACAGCCCCAAATGACGATGGCCAAGCAAATTCATCGCCGGAGACAGCTGCTTTGCCGCGCACAGCCAGGATGACGTGCCCTTTCCCTCGTTCTTGCTGCGGATTTCCAGGATCGCCGACCCGTCGGGCGCCGTCCCTTCCCCGCGCACCAGCTCCATCTTCAGCATCCCGTTTGCGGTGCTCAGCTCGGAAAACTCTGTTCCCTTTTCGAAATCCGCCAGGACCAACGAATCTGCATCGCCCTTCTCTTCCACGAAGCTCATAGCCTTGAGTCGTACGAGGGGGCCTTGCTTGCCAAAGGGATTGGACAGTTGAATCTCAGACCTGCCCATCTCGCTTTCACGCAGCACTGCGTGCTGGGTCTTGTGATTCGGGCGCAATTGCCAACGCTTGCCGCCGCTGCCTTCAACCAAGTCCAGCGTATGACGAACCTCAGGCGACCACATCGTACTGCGGATCGCCTCGGGGATGCTACCCTCGCGCTTCAGCTGATCCGTCAATTTGATGATCGCCAGCATCTCAGGCTTCCGCTTATTCGTGTAATAACTCCCGTAAGGGGCATGGAACGAAAACGGGGAGTTCCCGGCGACCGCCTTCAGGCAGATCAGCATCAACTCGTCAGGAGTCACCGCGCATACGGACGGCGAATGGGCATGGGCGGCAAACCACCCCGTGTCGCCCACCAGAAAGTTCTTGGCGTTTCTTATCGGATTCGTACCCTTGTAGCGCAGTGAAAATTCGTCTCGCCCATGGGTGATGGGATCGTAATTCGGCGCTCCGCGGGTAATGGCATGCCAGGACAAGTTGGTGTATAAGATATTACCTCCCAGGAAGATGGGCTTCTTCAGACGCTTCTGGAACGCCAAGGCGAACTTGCCTACGTTGCGCCAGTGAGGCGGATTTTTGGCCCATTCCTCGCCGGCGTCAAAATACGCCATGTCAGCGCCGGTTTCATTGAACACATAGGCGAGATTGTCAACGATCTCCTCGAACATCGTGCTCTCAATGTCAGGAGTGTATATGGTATGTCCCCAAATGGGGAAGCAATTGACCAGGACACCGACGGCGGATCCCTTGGGGTGCGCCTTTTGCAATGTTCCATGAAGCCCGCGCTCGCAACCCGTCAAGCGCTTGCCGTCCTTGCCTGAATACCTCACGACCTCGCCGGCAAGGTTCAAGTCGCCTTTTTCTGGCCATTGTGACAAATCGCCGGCAACGACAAGCTCCGTGGCGTCAGCAGCCATGTCCTGCTCAAGCACGCTCTTATGGCTTTGCAGCAAGCGGCTGTCAGCCTTGGGCGACACGTAGGGATCACGCTTGCCGAGACGACCGCCCCAGCCAACCATCCCCTGCATCGCATGCAAGCCGACCTGAAGTCCCGCGTCGTGAATTTTTTTGCAGACTCGCTTCAGGCTTTCCATGCCATCCGGATAGAGGTTCCGGTTAGGAGCATAGGTCGGCGTCGAGTCCCACCATCCATCCGATATTTCGATGCAGCCAAAGCCGCCCCGCGCAAACTCAATCACCTCGTCAACATTCGCCTCAGTCACTCCGAAGGCCATCATATACGAGGCAAAACGTCCGGGGTGGCGACGCAACCACAGCCCGTCACGCACAGGGTGGAACAGGTCCTGTTCGATCTCGACGGCCTCGATGGTATCAAGCAAGGACTCACTGGGAACAACCGCCAGCGCCACCTTCGCGCCGGGCATCCCGAATTCCTTATATGCGGTCGCCGTCAAGCCCAGTTCTTTGGCCATGCTACTGGCGGCGTGCGTCTTGTCGTTGCATGACAGCAACACCGCCGAAACACCATCGCCCGAAGCCGTGTTCAGCAAGCCGCCGTAATTTTCAGACAGTCCCAGATTCATCTTCAGAAAACTGATCTCGCTGACATCCGCCCCGCGAACATCCGTCACCATGAACGTAAAGTACGCGTCATAGCACCTGAACAAGACATCCATGGAATAACCAGGCTCCGCAAAGACGCAAGTCAGGCGATTGCCCACACCGCGCTCCAAGCCGACCAAGGGCAACCAGCCGCGCTCATCGGCCTTCATCCTGAAAAATGCGCAACCCGAACCCAGAATCGGCTTCTCCTCGGGAAGCTTCGCGACTGCCTTAAGCAACTCGCCCTTGGCCGACAAGACCAAACGGCAATGACGATTCTCAATCACTATCGGCTCAGACTTCGCAAAGGCCGGGGTCTCGACCATCTCCACGCGCAAGTCGTCAAGCTCAAAGGTGTCGCCTTCATTGCCCAGTACGCAGGCAAACAAGCACACTCTTTGGGCTTCAGACGGCTCAGCCATAAACCAAAAGGACACATCGCGCCATTCCAAACTGGGGGACGACAAGACGAAGTCCTGCTTCACAACCACCCCGCCTGCCGGCGGATAACGATAGAACCCTATCGCGCCCTTCGTGCCCTTCACCTTTGCCGCTACCTTGTACCACTGGTAGTTCTTGAACCACGGCGCTGCCTGGTATAGGTGCCCGGCGCGTTTCAAGTCGTTGCCCGTCAGTTTCAAATGATAGCCGTCCCCTGCCGAGGGCACCATCTCCAGCTTGCCGGTAAGATTGGGATTCAGAACCCAGCCCTTGGGCTTCAAGGTCGGCGTGCCGGACACCTCCCATACGCCATAGCCCTGATCGTCAGTGGCACGCACCCCGCATGGCTCCACCTGGTTGAAATCGCCGTTGACAGCTAATTGGGCCGAGGCAACCGCAGACACCGCCAACACGCAACACAAGAACGCTAGCATCGGTAAATCCTCCTGTTTTAACGTTAATATGCAAAGTTCCGTGATAAATAGACATATTCTCAATAAAGTAGCACCCACGGGGCAGTACCACCGGACGCCTGACAAACACAAGCTCTGTGTCAAATCTCTCTTGCTATCGCAAGATTTCGCCCCTTACCGATTTTCGGACAAATAGGCGTCATTGCTTACTGCGAAACAACGTATCTATCTCTTGATTCAGTTGCTTGATGCGCTCTGCGGTCTGCGGATCATCGGAGCTGGCATGAATCTGATTGATGTACAGAACGCCTTTATCGTCACTGTATTCGTTATAGAACACCACGCCGTCTGCCAGGATGATCTTCCATGTGCCCTGCTCCAACAATATCGGCGTCGCCCGGGTCTGGCGGAGCCACTCAGCCACAGTGGGATTTGTCATGTAAAGACGCATGGCGTCCTCCACACCGACCTTGGCGACATCATGGGTGCGGATCGTCCGGCACGCCGAACAGGTCAGGACGGCGAGCACAAAAAGCAACACCAACGCAGATCGTCTCATGGTCATTTCCTCCTGCTGTAATCGTCCGCGTCAAGCGCGTCATGAATCGGTCTGGGTGTATTATTTGACTTGGATGAGACTCCGGCAATAATGCCGGTTGCTGCATCCGTTCGGGAAAACACCAAGACTGCAAACTGCCAAAAGCTACCTTAGACCTGAGAGCAAGGAAAAGCAAAAGCCGCCCGGCTCGACAGGCTTTAACTATTTTTGAAAAAATTGCATCATTGTTTTTCACGGAAGCAAGGCGCAGAGCCTTTTGCCGTCAAGTCAGTGGCAATCAGCCACCCATTGATACCAGCGCTTTGTTCATGATATTTCCATTGGAAAAGATCATCGCTGGCAGCAATGACTGACCGCTTACGCCTTCAGCCTGCCACAGAAAGGATGGAGCTTGATTTCATCCACCTTGCAGGCTATGCTGAAACATCGAATAAAAAAATTCGATAAGGAATTATGATGCGCGACGATTACCTCCTTACTACAGCCACCGCCCGCAGGCTCTATCAGGCGGTTGCGCCCCTGCCTGTCACCGACTGGCACAACCATTTGTCCATTGAGGATTTGCGCACAGATCGTCATTACTCCACGTTGACCGATCTGTGGATTACCCCTGATCCCTACAAGCACCGCGCCATGCGTATTTGCGGCGTTCCGGAACGGCTCATCACCGGTGATGCGGACGATTATGCAAAATTTCTGGCATGGAGCGCCACCTTGGCACAGTTGACCGGCAACCCCTTGCAGCCATGGAGTGCTATGGAGCTTGCGCGAGTCTTTGGGATCACTCGCGAACTGACGCCCGACACTGCGGCCGGCATCTGGCATGAAGCTCAAGAGATTATCGCGCAGCCGACTTTTTCCCTCCACAGCCTGCTCAAGCGCTTCAATGTCACCTACGCCGCGCCATGTATTCCGGCCGGCGACGATCCGACGGCTTTGGCGGGTATAGATTGGGCCGCGCCATCATTACGCGGCGACGATGCCACTACGCCGACTGCGGACACTCTTGAACGCTACTCGCGCTTGACAGGCATGGCCATGGTATCCTTTGCTGCGTATGCTGAAGCCATCAGGCAGCGCATTGAGGCCTTCCATCGTGCCGGCTGTTGTTTTGCCGACCATGCCATTGATGACGGCTTCCGCTATATTCACGATGGTCGAGAGGAAGAGTCCTTTCAACGTCTCCGTACAGGCGAGGCACTGAGCAGAGAGGATCGTCAGCGGCTGTTCTCGGCGATATTGCGGGTCATGGCGACTGAATACGCACAACGCAACTGGGTGCTCCAGCTGCACATTGGGGCGTTGCGCGACACGAGTTCCCGTCTGCGCCGCCTGGTCGGTCCCGCCGGTGGTTTTGCCGGTATTGGCCGCCCCTGTGACATAGCGTCAATTGCTGCCTTGCTTGATGATATCGAAAGCCATGCGGGCGCTTTGCCTCAGACCATCCTATACGCCCTTAATCCGGCTGATACCACGCCGCTGGCCGTGCTAAGCGGGTCTTTCCCCGGCGACGGCACGCCCGGGAAAGTCCAACTCGGCCCGGCCTGGTGGTATTGCGATCATCTTTACGGCATGCGCGACGGCTTTGAAACGATAGCGGCCTACGGCGTCTTGTCCGTATTTGTGGGCATGACGACCGACTCGCGCTGCCCGTTGTCATTCGTCCGCCACGAGTATTTTCGTCGCGCTTTCTGCGGGTGGCTTGGCGAAAAAGCCGAGGCCGGCGTCTATCCCGACGATTTCACCCGACTGCAGCGCCTGGCAGTCGCTGTCTGCGGCGGCAACGCCGCCAAGATGGTCCAAGAAAGAAAAGGTACATGATGATGAACGGACTCACCCTCACCCTGCCCCGTATCGGCGCCTTGCGCCCGCGCTCCGTAACCGAAATTACCGGCTCGAACTGGACGCTCGGTTGCGAGGTCCTTGATCGCGATTTTGCTGACTATCAGCAGTACAAAGAGTACATCGCGCCCCTTGGCATCAAGACGATCCGCCTCCAGGGCGGCTGGGCCAAATGCGAAAAAGTCCCCGGCGTGTATGATTTTGCCT
>JAAZKQ010000242.1 GCA_012799755.1 Lentisphaerota bacterium
CGGAACCCGTACGGGTGGCGCTGCTGCCGATGGACACGACCGCGCAAAACCTGGCAGACTTGGCCTTGGCCGAACTCTCCGGCGACGCCAACATCGCCTTCCTCGAACGCAGCGAAATTGAGCAGATCAAAAAGGAACTCCGGCTGTCGGCATTGAGCGACTTTGTCCCTGACCCGCGGTTGATGCAGAACGCGCAGGTCTTCGCCGTCATGCTGAAACAGGACTTCGTCGCCTTTGACGCGCGCACCGGCGTACGTCTGGTTGATCTGCCGAACATCAGCGCCGAAACCGTCGGGGGCGCCTTGCGCGATGCCATTGCCAAACGCCAGTCGTTGGCAGCAAGCCAATTGCGGAAATTGTCCTGCATGCCCCTGGTGCCGGCCAACTTGTCCGAAAACCAAGAGGCCCTTGCCCGTCGCTTGGAAACGACCCTGTTGCGCAGCTTGGGCAACCTAAAGGACGTCGTGCTCCTTGAGCGCCGCCATCTGCTCCTGCTGCTGAATGAGCCTGGGGCGGAGCAATGTGACCTGACCAGGGATTTGTTTGCCGGCGCACTCGTCCTCAAGCTGACCGCGACGCCGGAGGGCAAAGACGATGTCCGCCTCAGAGTGCAGGTCTTCTCGCCGGATGGCAAGACCTTGCTCAACGAAAAAGTGGGCGCGTTTCAAGCCAAGGCTGATCTTGACGAGCTATGCCGGCAATTTCTCACCACGCTGTCCATGCCTGCGAACAGCGGCGAAGACAAACCCGGCGAAGCGCGTAATTTCATCTATGAAGCATGGTTTTCCGTGTCGCACTCCTTGGCCGGGGACGCAATAGCATCAGCAGCAAGCGCTTCGGCTCTTGATGCTGAGCAGGAAAAGGAGCTCTGCCGCATCGCCGCGACGGCGGCGCGCCAGCTTTGGAAGCAATGGGAGAAGCCGGCAACCGAGCGCTATGCCGTCGCCGTAGACAACCTGAAGCTGGCAGCGCGTCTGGCCGCAAAACACCACTTCTTCCCGTATGAACTACACGTCGTCATGTGGAATGCGGTGGCGCTGCCAACCAAGCGGGAATTCGCGAAATTGCCTGCCGACTTGCAACGAGAGTTGCGAGAGAGCGTCGAGGCGATTTTCGAAACGCGCCTGACCACGCTGGCAGAGTGTCAGCGCTTGGCAGAATTGCCTGGAGAAAAATGGCCCGAGCGGCTGTTCGCCCTGGAAGCCAGACTCGAACGCCTCGTCAAAGTCGCCGCCATCGCCGAAATCCAGTGGGACTATGGCTATTGGGACCGCTATGTCTACCCGGAATTGGCCAAATACGTCGCCGAAGCTGAAGATATGCTGCCGGAATTGCAAAAATACGACGCCCTGCCCTTAGGCAAAAAGATGGAAATCTGCCGTCTGCCGCAAATCAAAAAACGTCGTGTGCCGCGTTTCCGACAGTGCTTGGACCTCACCGTCTTCCATAGTGACTTGGCTCGCTTTTTCCATTTCCGGCCAAATGAGCATGACGACGCCAATGTGGCCGTCTATCGCAAGACGATGGAGCTGCTGGCGTCGTCAAAAATTCTGCCCTTGGCGTATCAAGGACGCCTTGGCCTTCTGCGCCTGCGTTTAGGCGTCCCGTTTCTGCAAGCCTTGAACGACCATCCCCGGAACCGCAACCGGTCGCTCGACCGTTCTATCCTGCTGGAATTTTACCAAGGCTTGGTCGAGCTCTTCGCGACTGCCGAATCAGTCGGTTCGCCACAAAATGCCATGGGCAATCTGACGGATGCGCTCAGTGACAGCGCAGCTCTGGACTACCGCCTCCCAATCCAGGAATCGGCCATGCGGCGTTTTGCCTGGTATACACCGTGGCAAAACGACTTGATCAAGGGCAGCCAGCTCTGGAGCCCCGAAGAAAGACAGGAGGTCCACCGCCGACTTGCCAACTATATTGAGGAATACAACAATGATCCCCGGATTGGCAGCAAACTCAAATCCAGCAACCAATTCGTAAACCACTATTTCCGGCGCTTACAGAAGCTGCTTGAAAAGCAGGATCAGGCTTCGTCCCGGCCCCAGACAGAAACGGCAGCCGTCACCCCCTTTGCGCGCGTTATCACGCCACTCAGGGACAGCCAAACCGACACCCAGCCTATCGTATTCGGCGAGGAAAACGGCGTCATTTACCTGGGGAAATATCACGACGACAGCATCAGGATAGTGCAAATCAACACCAACGCGAACTTGGCTATCAGCGGTGGGCCACAGCACAAGCTGCCAATCCGCTGGCATGGTTGGAAGGTCCACGGGGCCATTCTCACCGATTATCTGGCGGCCCAGAATGGCGGCTATGTATTCCTCTTTCCCAAGAATGGCGGGCCGGCGGAAAGCATTGATTTCCGGCAATACTTCAGGTCCCGCTGCCACGTCATGGTCGGCTGCGGCGATCGGCTTTTTCTTTCCTTTGATGGCGAACAAAACCGCCCGGGAACGGTACTGGAATACAATGTCGCCACCAAGGAAACCCACTTGCTGGTCTCGACCTTGGACCGTTCAGTCAAATGGCCTTTGCAAGGCATGCAAACGCCGTACGCCATCAACCACCTGCTTTGCGACCCATCCCGCCAACGGCTGATCATGCTGATGCATGACCAGCCGCCGATTCCAGGAAGGCCCCCCTAAACCATCCGCTTCCAAGCCTATTGCTGGGAAACGAAAACCTGGCAGGCGCTTTCCCGCTTCCTGCCCATAACCAGCACCCATTGGCCCAATTCGTTCTACCTGGAGGACGGCGAACTCTGGCTATTGTCGGAAGATGGCCTCGGAAAAATCAACGCCGACGGTGATTGGCAACCAGTATTCGTCTTGGACGGACGCCGCCGCGTCGGTGACAAATTGCCCAACTACGGTCCCGAATTCGCAGCCGTCACCGTTGATTACTCACAATGCGGCGCTTTCGCCCAAAAATACAAGGATCTCGCCATGCCTGATGAGCACTTCAGTCACTACGGCCAAGGCATTCTCTTTGGCCGCAATAGGCTCATCTTCGTGCCGGAAAAAACGATCCTCCCAATTGCGCCGTCTTTGCCGATCTCGCATGTCACCCAGGACGGCTATGCCATCGGAGGGCAGACATATGACTGCAAAACCCTGCAAATCGGCGTCCTGAAAGACAGAAAAGAAGTGTTGAAAATGGAAAAATAGTGAAGAGGCGAGGAACTGTAAGCGGTCACTCGTTGATAACTATGTTTTTGCGAGCCGCAGCGCCAAATACCCGTGACTGCCTGTGACCTGCAAAACGATGGACAATATGGACACGATGGACGACAACACCTGCTTGCCCGCTGTCCATACGTCCATACCGTCCATACCGTCCATAGCAGAGGGCATTCTGCCGCTTCGCGGTCGCTTGGCGCCGTTTGCGGGGTCATGTCACGCTGCGGGCTGCAAGCCCGCAGTACGGCCGGAAGACAGGCCCGCTTGGCGCAGCTTGCGGAAACACCCACCCGCAAAGGAGCGAGCGATTTTCCCGGGGCGCTTTGCCCGGCGCGGTATATTGTCAAATGTCCCTTGGTCAACTATAGTTTATTTTCTGTTTCGCCCTTTTCAGCCGAAAAAACACGCATGAGGATACTGCCTATGCTCATATTCAACAAACAGCCGTGGCTGCGCGCCGCCATGTGCCTGGCTCTCTGCGCCGGAACCTTGGCCCGCTGCCAGGAAAAACCCAAAACCAGCGTTGAGGACCTCACCAACGGCAAGATCGCCGTCGCCAAAATCACTCCCCTTGGTGATGAGTTTAAGAATATCGAAAGTATCGCTTGGAGCGCAGATGGCAAGTCCCTCATTGTTGACCGCCAAGGCATCAACCAATTCTACCAAGTCTTTGTCCTGCCCCTGGCTGGCGGCGGGGAAGCAGCCATCACCGCCAATCGCAGCAGCAGTAGCCGCTGCCATAATGGCAACGCCGCTTGGCATCCCGACAACGAGCACATCATCTTCTGCGGACAAAACGCCGACAGCTCTGAATTCACCCGCTCGGTGCCGAGTTATGGCCTGCAATGCAATCTCTGGCTCACTACCAGCGCCGGTGAACGCTTCTGGCCGCTTACCTATATGCTGACATCCTTCAACAGCCCCAAGGGCGTCAGCATGCCGAGTTTCTCTCCTGATGGCAAACTGCTCTTCTGGACCGGCTGCCTCGGCGCCACCGCCAGAGGCTCCATCTGGGGTGATCGCGCACTTTTCTTGGCAGAGTTCAGCTTCAGCGGGCAGCGGCCCAGGCTGACCAATCAACAAAACTTCCAGCCCGGCGCTCAGCATGACTTCTACGAAAGCTACGGCTTTTCCCCCGATGGCAAATGGCTCCTCTTCGCCGGCAATATGACCCCGGAACAGCAGTGGTTCGGCATGGACATCTGCAAAATGGAACTGGCCAACGTCTATCCCAACCAAAGCAAAATGACGCCCACCATGCTTACCAGCACGCCGTTTGTCTGGGACCGCTATGCATCCTTCTCGCCCAACGGCAAGAAAATCATCTGGAGCTCAAGCGAAGGCAATAGCGTGCCGTACCTCGGTCTCGGTGGCGCCCGCTGGCAGCAGTTCATGCAATCCGACCTGTGGATCATGAACAGCGATGGCAAGGAAAAACGCCGCCTCACCGGCTTTAACAACCGCCGCGCCCCCGAGTACGCCGGTCGCAAGTGCTACGTCGGCATGAGCGCTTGGCACCCAACACAAGACAAAATTGCCCTCGTGTTGCACTATGAAATCAGAAACGCCAATATGGAATCCGTGGCGTATATCATTGAGCTCGACAATAGCGACAATCTGATCAATCTGCCTGGTCGCTAAACCACAGGCGGCAGCCTGCCATAGCCACCAAGCCCTTCACTCGTAATCGGTCACCCGACGCCGGCGCTTCCCGTGGCTTTTGACTTTCAGCGCCAAAGACGCGGCCAAGGCTGTCAAGACATGCTTGACGCTTCGCTTGCAAATGGACAACTTGGCGCCGTCGGCGCTTAACCATGCTTACCCCCAGCCTTCAGGCTGGGGTGGCAAGCTCCCCATGAGGCAGTGCCTTGTAAAGGCACAACAGCAGAAAATGACCACCGGCACGACCGGTATCAATCGGTGACCGCTCACAA
>JAAZKQ010000243.1 GCA_012799755.1 Lentisphaerota bacterium
GCGTAAAAAGGGGAAGACCTTGCATAGGTTCCATTGCCTCTTTGGCGCCAGTCAGCTTCGCCGACTGGCGCCAAAGAGGCCGAGGAACACGAACATAAACGGCGCTTCACCCAGGGCGACGCTCCGCTTTCGGCGTCGCTTTGCCCTGGGCTATCATAGCTCGCGCTTTCAGCGCTCAAATGCCAGGAAAAAGATGTTTTGGCAGCAAGGCAGTCAGAATGACCGCAGGAACAGAGTTATCAATCGGTGACCGGTTACAAAAGGAGGTAGCCGGCCAATTATCAATGAGTGACCGATTAGGTTCTTTTTGCATCCATGCGTCCTGTGGCGTTGTGGCGGGGGCTATATTATGGCCTCCGGGCCTTTGGGCGAGCGATTTTTCCCGTGCAGTTGGAGCCATGTCTTCATGCCGCGAGTGTCTTTTTATACCCTCGGTTGTCGTCTGAACCAGGCTGACACCGGCCATGTCGCTGACGATTTGCAGCGCCACGGCTATGAGTTGGCGCCCTGGGGCGAGACGGCCGAACTGTTGGTTGTCAATAGCTGCGCGGTGACGGGTACGGCATCGCAAAAGACGCGGCAGGTCCTGCGACAGGCTCGCCGGCGTTTTCCAGAGGCGTTTCTGGTGCTGATGGGCTGCGATGCGACGGTGGACAGCAAGACCTGGGCGGAGGGGCCGACGGTGCCTGATTTGATTGTGCCCAATCCACGACCGGCGCCGTTGAGCGAGTTGTTGCCGGCGGGCTTGCCACGAGCGGCGACGAGTTTGCGGGTCGCGCCCGGCACACCCGAAGACGGCTTTGTGATTCCGGGCGTCAGCGATTATTCCGAGCGCACGCGTGCCAACCTGAAAGTGCAGGATGGCTGCGACTTCTTCTGTTCCTACTGCATTGTGCCGCACACGCGCGGGCGGGCGCGATCCAGGGCGCTTGCCGACGTCCTGCGCGAGGCCGAAGAACTGCTGGCGCGCGGCTATCGCGAGTTGGTGCTTAGCGGCGTCAACATCACCAGCTACAGCCACGACGGCGTTGATCTCGCCGGCTTGCTGGAGAAGCTGCTTGCCTTGGGCCCGGGCTTCCGGCTGCGTTTGGGCTCAGCGGAGCCTGGGCCGGTATTGCCGCGGGTGGTGGAGGTTATGGCCTCGTCGTCGCAGCTTTGTCGTTTTCTGCACCTCCCTTTGCAGTATGGCGAGGACGAGCTGCTGCGACGGATGCGGCGGCGTTATAGTGTGGCCGAGTATGAAGCACTGACCATGCTGGCTATGGAGCGACTGCCGGGGCTCTGCTTGGGCGCCGATGTCATTGTGGGCTTCCCAGGCGAGACGGCTGAGAGTTTCGCGACGACCAAGGCTTTTATTGAACGCATGCCCTTTGGCCTGTTGCATGTCTTTGTGTATTCGCCGCGACAGGGCACGGCTGCCGCGAAGATGCCTGGCCGGCCCAGCAAGGCGCTCGCCGAAGAGCGTTCCACCGAGCTGATTGCCCTCGGCGAGGCCAAGGCGCGGGCGTTCGCGGAACAGCATGTTGGCAAGACGCTCGAAGTCTTGATTGAAGAGGAGCAGCCGCAGCCCCGTGGTTGGTCTGATAATTATTTGCAGGTGACCATTACTGAACAGACCGCACCCATCGCCGTGAACACGCTACAGAGGGTATTGATTACCGCCGCCGGCGACAAGCGCCAGTTGACCGGCCACGCCCTGCCTTGAGTGTTCCGCAGGGCGGCGCCCAGGATTCGCCAAGAACCCAAAACCATCGTTGCAGGAGGATGAGCATGAGCGAAACAATGGCTATGCAGGAAAAAAACTACGTGGATTTGATGCGGCCCTGGCTGAAGGTACTGCCGCAGTTCACGCGGCAGTCGCTTTTCAATCCCTCTCTGCGCTACTACGGCACCGGCGAATCGGCGCATTGGCCCATCCAGAGCAATTTCAATGTCTTTGCGGCGCTGGCGGTGCTGGGCACCTCGCCGCATTTGGAGGACGAGACGCCGGCGCTGCCCCGTGAGGAAGTCATCCGCTATGCGTTGGATTTTTTACGCTATGGCTTGGCGACCCACCTCAGCGGCAAGGACTTGGCCAGTGACGGCAAGCAATGGGGGCATCACTGGATCAGCGTCCTCGGCTTGGAACGCATGGCGCACGGCGTCAACGCCATTGACGACTATCTCAGCGAAGACGACCGCATGGCATTGCGGCGGATGCTGATCTCCGAAGCCGATTGGATCACCGACAATCATCCCGTCCGCGCCTGCATGGTCGCTTCCGAGGGCGCGAATGTGCCGGAGTCCAATATCTGGAATGGCTCCGTGCTGTTTCGCGTGGCTAAGGCCTATCCGGATGCGCCGCGTGCCAAGGAGTACCTGAGCAAGGCCACCAGCTTCATCCTCAATGGGCTTTCCCACCCTCTTGACGCCGCTTGCGAAACGATGTTCTACGGCAAGCCCGTGCGCAAGTGGCACGTGGGTTTCAACTACACGGCAAACTGGTCGCTGGATCACCACGGCTATCTGAACGTGGGCTACATGGTCATCTGCCTTTCCAATCTGGCCATGCTCCACTTCTGCTGCAAAGACCTCGGGCTGACGCCGCCGCCGGAACTGACCTGGCACCTGGAGGAAGTCTGGACCATGGTCAAAAAGTGCTGTTTTGCCGATGGGCGATTGCTGCGTATTGGCGGCGATACGCGTGCGCGCTATACTTATTGCCAGAACTACGCCATTCCGTCTTGGCTGCTCGCTCAGGACATCCTTGGCGACCGCGATGCGGCCGGCTTCGAAGCCGGCTGGCTCAAGATTATGAAAAAGGAGCAGGACTACAGCGGCGACGGCGGTTTTTATGGACGGCGCTTGGACAATATCCGCCGGATCAATTATTACTACTACTCGCGTCTTGAATCCGATGCGATACTCTGCCTGTCCTACGGCGCCTACTGGCATCGGCGCTTCCAGTTGCCGGCGCCGACTACGCCCGCAGTGGTGAATATGCCCGTGTCCTGGCAGGATGACTTCCACGGCGCGACCTTCGACCGCTCCGGCAACGCCGTGCGTTCCTTTGTCTGGCACGGCGGCCAAGGCCCGACCGGCGTTATTGCGCCGGCCGATGACAGCAGCCTGGCCGAATGGCAGCTCAATCTGCACGGCGAGATTCTTTCCACGCAGACGCCGGCCATGAATTACGGCAACAGCGATTGGCACGAGCTCTTCAATGACGGCTTCGTGAATGTCGGCGCGGCCGATTGGTGCGAACGCGATCCCCTGGGCGAGGGCGAGGGCGTCTACGCCTACGCGCGGCATCAGATCGCCGTCGCGGCCTTGCCGGATCAGGAGACCATGCTGATCCTGCAGTACGCCACCATCAGCAAGGAAATCACCTTGGACGCGATCAAGGGCATCGGCATCAAGATTCCCAATGATCTTTTCAATGATTCCAAGCGCCGCTATACGACTGCGGACGGCAGCTGCTGCGAGCTCGTCGGCAATCCCGGGCGTGCCGACGACCGCCATATCGCCACCGACCGCGTGTGCGTGGACGGCAAGCTCGCGGTCTTTGCACTCTACGGCGCCGCTGAGGGCCTGACCATACACCGGCCTGCGAAGGCCCAGATCATTCTCCACAAGCCCCATGGCCCGTGGCTGAGCTCGCTTTATGTGGATGAAATTTGCGGCAAACTCGTACTGGAGAACCAGCGTTATATGCCCGGTACGGTTGCGCTTGACGATGGCTTTGCCGTCGCTGTCAGCGGTGATCTCAATGCTCAATGCCAGGCTGAACCGCTGAGCGCCGACGCCGTTCGCCAAGTGACTTTCACGCGCGGCAACAGGACTTGGGGCTTCGCCGCCAACTTCGGTACAACGCAAACGAGCGTGGCGTTGCCTGCCGGCGCTTTCGTCCTTGCCGGCGACAGCGAACTCGCGCCGGGTGGCGCGCTGCTCTGGCAGAAGAACGTGATTTGACGGCTGCACCGCGCGTCGTTGCCGCCACCTTGTTCCGGGTGCCGTCAACGGCAATTTGCTACGGAGGACTCCTATGAAACTCGCCGCGCAAATCGTCGGAACTCGCAACGAAAAACGATCCAATCACAATCGTGGCAAGGCAGCTGAAATCATCCAGAAGCACAAAATGCTGTTACTTGGCGATTTTTGGGCTTGTCAGGGACGATTTTTTGGCTATTTTTCACGCAGTCCTTTAAATTCCAGCCCACCCACCCTAGGGGGGACCCCCATCCTAATAAGGTCGCGCGCGCGAGGAAGAGACTGCGCCAGGCTGGGGGGCCACACAGTATCTATGGCGCTTATGAAACCCGCCGCTTGGTCAGCCATATGACTGGGAGGCGACGAACCGCGAGTTTCCTGCAAATTGTTCCCGGTGTATTCCCCACCGGGGTGGTTACTGATATGAAGACAGCTTACCTGTTCATGCCACCGCTGCTGGGAGGGTTGCTGCTGCTGGCGGCCTGTCACACGGTCGAGCCGCCGCTGCGTCCAGTGGCGTATCTCTTTCCTTCCGTGCGGACCATGGCCGAGCTGGAAGGCTTGAAGGCGCAGGATATCGCCGTCGCTGACCTGGCCGCGTTGCTTGACGAGGCCGGCTGCGGGCCGTTGCTTCGTCAGGTCGGCCTGCTTGATCATGAGCTGGGGATTGTTGCGCGCGGTCTTGCCGATCGCGGCTACGCCGAGCTTGATGCCCGCCGCTCGGCTGGGCCAATACCCTGGGTGACTTTTGCCGGCATGAGTGATGGTCGCCTTGAGATCACCGCCGCTTTCCGGCACTTGCCGCCGGAGTCATGCCGCGCCGGCATCAACTACCGTCAGCCACCACGGGAGGTCGCTCTGGGATATGACCGATATGGCCGCCCGCAAATGACTCGAACTTGGGCAGCAGGCCATGCCGAGCTCCGGCAGCGGCAATGGCCCAAGGGCGGCCCCGAAGACTATTGGGAAATGCGCTGGCTGTTCCCGCTTCCGCGATAGGCCCATTTCTTTTTTATCCGCAGATTACACAGATTAGCGCAGATTATTTTTAACGATTGGCTGCTTGGAAGTCCAAGGGCTCAGTCGCTTTCAGCGTCCTTCTTCCGTCAAGGTAGAAGCGGCTTCCAGCCGCTTTCAACGCTTTTTTATCCGCAGATTACGCCGATTGGCGCAGATTGTTTTTTACGATTGGCTGCTTGGAAGTCCAAGGCCCAGCCGCTTTCAGCGCTTTTTTATCCGCAGATTGCGCCGATTGGCGCAGGTTTTTTCACGCGAGGGCACAAAGAAGGGGCGACCACCAGGTCGCCCCTTGGGTGTTTTCCACACGCGAAGGCCGCCGTTCTGTGGCAGCACGCTTGCGTGCGGCGATCAGGCAGGGGGCCTTATTTCGCCCAGTACTTGTCGAAGAGCGCCGGGACGCGTCCCTGCAAGGGCTTGAGGGCTTCAATGGCGGCGGCATCGCCGGCGACGGCCTTGACGAGCAGTTCGCCCTCTTCGGCGCAGAGCTTGTCGTGCTGTTGCGGGTAGTAGTGGGTGAAGAGGAAGATGGCGAAGCGCCCCAGGCGGAAGTCGCCATGGGAACGTTTTTGTTTGGTGGCGGGGTCAACTTCGATGGCGATACAGTTACCCTTGCGGATATTGGCGGCGAGGTCGCTGAAAGCCAGGGACTCGGACATGATCAGGGTGCAGGCTTTGCCGAGGTTAGACGACGCGTGGGCGTCACTGACGCCGATGCCGGGCCAGTTCCGACCCTGCGCGCGCAGTTCGTGGTAATGGAGAATGCCCAGATCGTTACTGCCGCCATTGAGGACTTCAAAGGCGTCGAACTGGCCTTTTTGCAAGAGGTAGTCGGAGAGGGCCGCCGGGATGTACTGACGGTGGTCTGGACGCCAGTAGGGATGGCAGTACACCGCGATACCGCCGAGTTCGCGGATTTTGTTCCACACGACCACGCTGGCCGCCGCCTGGTGATGGAGGAATTCCGGGAGTTCCTTCGGGTCTATTTTGGCCTTTTCGGCGGCGACGGCCGCATCGTACTCAGCGCGTTTTTCGGTGAACCACTCGGTCATGCCGGCGCTGGCGCCGAGGCCGAGAATATGCACGCCATTGCCGGGGCTGTGGATTTCTTCGCCGGGGAAGCAGCGCATGTCGGTGGGCAGTTTGGCGAAGGTGTCTATGGATTCCTGCGAACCGGCATATTTGCGGTGGTCGGTGACGATGGCAAAGTCGTAGCCGAGCTTGCGACAGGTCGCGACCATGTGCGAGGGCGTTTCGTCTTTGCGACCGTCGGAGAACTTGCTGTGCATGTGCATATCGCCCTTGTAGGGCCGCAGCGCAAAGAAATCCGGCTTCAGCGAATAGAGCTTGAAAGTGCCATGTACCACCGGTTTCTTCATGCCGTTGGTCGCGTGCGGCGACGCCAGTCGCAGCGTGTGCTCGGTTTCACCGCGGAAAGTCACCGTGGCGCTGAGAGTGTCGCCCTTGAGTTCAAAGGGAATCTTCTCGAATTGCGCCCAACCAAGCGCGCGGCCATCAGCGCGGAGACCGTCGGCGCAGGCATATTGCAAGGTCAGTTCCTCAAGCTTGGACAGCGCTTCGGCGTCGGTGAAGACCATGGTAATGGTGGTTTGTTGATCGGCGCGGACAAATTGCGGCCAGGCGTCCTTTAAGGCGGCTTGCAGGCCCAGGGCCGTAAGCAAGGCAACGACAGTGCAGGCCAAGACGTGATTCCAAAAACGCATGATAGACTCCTTTGCACAAAAAACAGTACAGGTAACCGCAGCACTCCTGCGGCATATACAAAATATAACGTATGGGTACGGTGGAGGATTAGCGAGGTGTTTCTTTATCAGTAGATTGGTGTTTCCTGATCCGCAGATGGCGCAGCTTTTTTTATCCGCTGATTACGCAGATTGGCGCAGATTATTTTTAACGATTGGCTGCTTGGCAGTCCAAGGCGCGCAGCGGCTTTCAACATCCTTCTTCCGTCAAGGTAGAAGCGGCTTCCAGCCGCTTTCA
>JAAZKQ010000244.1 GCA_012799755.1 Lentisphaerota bacterium
CAATTACGGCCTGATGACCGCCAATCCCTTCGGCCTGTCCTACTTCCTCAATGACAAGAAGGCCGACGGCAGCCTCACCATTGCCCAAGGCACCAACCTGGACTTCCGCTACCGCGTCCTCTTCCATGCCGGCTGCTGCCGCCATGCCGGCATTGCCGACAAATATCACGACTACGTCAATCCGCCCAAAGTCACCATCAGCGAAGCGTGATCCCGCAACCGGTCGCTTCATGCCGACCGCCCCCAACAACCCAAAGGGCCGGCGCAAGACGCCGGCCCGCACAACACACAGCAGCAAAGGACCACACATGGCTTACATTCCCATCGCCCTTGAAATGTACTCCGTCCGCAAGGAATTCACTGAGAATCCGCTGGCAACCATGAAGGCCGTCAAGGCCATGGGCTACGAAGGCGTCGAGTTTGCGGGCGATCCGCAGTTCACGCCGGAATTTTACGCCGGATTGCTGAAGGAAACCGGCCTCGTCTGTTGTGGCTGGCACACCCCGTGGGCGCGCGTGCAGCCGGACAAGCTGGCCGAAACCATCCGCCTCAACCAAGCCGTCGGCAACAAATACATCATCATCCCTTGGCTGAAGGCCGAAAGCCACCAGGACTGGCTGACCAAGGCCGCTGAAATGAACGCCTTGGCAGACAAGCTCGCCCCCTATGGTTTCCGCTGCGGCTATCATAACCACGCCCATGAATTCCATCTCCTTGACGGCAAGGCGCCCTGGGACACCTACATGAGCAACACCTACAAGCGCGTCGTCATGCAGCTTGACACCGGCAACGCCCTCTCCGGCGGCGCCGACATCATGGGAACCCTCAACAAATATCCCGGACGCTGTCAAACCATACACCTCAAGCCCTTCAGCAAAGACCCTGCCAAGGGTTTCAAGCCCATCATCGGCGAAGATGACTGCCCCTGGAAGGACATTTTTGCCTTCTGCCAAGACAAGGGCGACACCGAATGGTACATTATTGAGTACGAATGCCCGGATGTTCCCGCGTTGGAAGCTGTCGAGAAGTGTCTTAAGGCCGCCCAGGCCCTGCGTGGCTGATCCACGCCGCCGGACGCCTTTGTTACCCGCCGTCCTGCGCCGATGCCGCTCACCCAGCCGCAGCGGCGCAGCGCGTTGATGGCTTCCGCCCCCTGCGTGCCCCCGCCAACCCAACACCACCCGCCTGCGGCAGCCGCTCCAATAGACCACCTCCTATGCTCTACGTTGAACGACAGCCCACAGCTCGCAGCGCGTTGCTGCTCATCGTCTTGGCGCTGGTGATGTATCTCGGCTGCCTGACCCTCTACGAATTGCGGGCCAGCGATGAGGCCTTGCACGCCGGCTTCGCTCAGGACATGGTTGCCAACGGACACTTCTTGCAGACCCACCTGCAAGGCCGTCCCGTCAAGGCTTTCCCGCTCTATTCCTGGCTCGTCGTGCTTTGCTCAGGATTTCGCACGCCGACCACCCTGAGCGTCCGCTTGCCGGCGGTACTCGCTCTGTGGAGCCTGGCGCTGCTCTGCGGGCTGATTGCGCGGCGCATCCAAAGTGCCTTCGCCGGCGCCGTAGCCGCCGCCGTGGTTTTGGCCTCCCTGGTTGGCTTCCGCGTTGGTTGTCGTGCTCAAAGCGAAATACTGCACGCACTGTTGCTCACCGCAGCTTGGGCGGCTTGGTATCACCACGGCCAGCTGGGAAAGAAATGGTACCGCGCCTGGGGCATTGCCCTGGGGCTGGTTTTTCTGGCGGTATTGGCCGTAGGCGCCAAGGCGCTCTTTTTCTTCTATTTTCCGCTGCTGTTTCTCCACCGTCCTTTCAACATCTTTCATCGTTTGCAGGGACCAGCGCACATTTTTATGCTTACCCTTCTTCTCATCCTGCTTGGCACTTGGCTCTATTTCATCCCCGACCAGCCCTTCCTGAGCTGGAACACCATCATGGCCGGCGCGGGCGCGGATGAAGGCGGCGCGCGCTTCTTCAGGCATTTGTTCAGCTTTCCGCTGAAATGCATCATTTATCTACTGCCTTGGGCCTTCTTCTTCTGGGCGCCCTTCTGCCTGGCCTTGCGACAGTTCGAGAACGACGGCAACGCCTGCAATTACATGCGTACGATCATTTTCTGCAACCTGTTCGCCCTCTGGTTGATACCGGGCGCCTCGCCCCTGCTGCTGCTGCCGGTGCTCGGCGCCATGGCCATCCTTATCGGCGTACATTTCGAAATCGTCATCCGCCGCTATCAGCATGTGCTGATCAGGTTCCTCCGCGCCGGCGCTTGGCTGGCCTTTGCGCTGGCCGCAATCGGCATGCTTTTCTGGTGCCTGGTCATTGCCGGCTTGATCAACATCAGCGATTTTTCGCGATTCTGGCCGCTCTTCTTCGCAGCGGCGCTACTTGTCACCATGTTACTGCTCTGGACCCAGATTCTGGCTTCCGACAGCAAGCGGACTTTCCGTAGCAGCATCCTCTGGTGTGTCTGCGCTTTCCGGCTCGTCGTTATGTTCCTGTATTTTCCCCTGGACAACTGGCTCAACAGCAGTCGGCGCGACACTGGTCTGGCGCTCGCCGGATTGTGACAGCCGCTGTTGCTGCCGCAGAACGACGGCGACCCCGACGCCGCCCTGCCGCCCGAACCACCGCCGACGGTCACCTTCCATCAGCTGCGGCGGGAGATTCCGCGCGTTTATCTGCACTCCATGGACTTTTATCAAGTCGAAACCTTCTATCTGCATAAACCCATCGTCAACATCAGCAATCCCGTGCAGGAACTTCCCACGGATGAGGCGACGTTATACGTGCTGAGTCCACGCAGCCCGGCCGTGCCCACGCACAACTGGGAGCCCATCAGCCCGGCAGTTAACACTCGGCTGCGTTACCGCCTGCAACTGCGCTTCCGGTCGGACGCCGAGGGCATGCCTTTGAGGCGTCACTGTCTCCTATCCCTCGAACGCGTTCCGATACCACGCAATCCCGACGTCCCCCCTGCGCGCTTGCAGCTGTTTCGCGGCAGCCGGCGCTAATGCGTCCCGCTCCACTCATGCCCCGGGCCAAGGATCACCCCATGCTTCCCTCCATCAAAGACCTCAGCTACGCCGAGCTCTGCCAGTGGCTCGCCCAACAGCAACAACCGGCGTTCCGCGCCAAGCAAATACGTGACTGGCTCTACAAAAAACATGCCACCGACTTCAACGACATGGCCAATCTGCCCCTGACGCTCCGCCAGACCCTTGCGGAGAATTTCCGGGCCTTCACCCTGACGCCGCTCAAGACGCAAGAGGCGTCGGACGAGACCGTCAAGTGGCTGTCGCAACTTGGCGATGGCCACACCATTGAAACCGTGCTGATCCGTACGCCAGAGCGCAATACGGTCTGCATCAGCTCACAGGTCGGCTGCGCTGTCCGCTGCATCTTCTGCGCCAGCGGCAAGCAGGGGCTGCTACGCAATCTCAGCGCCGCCGAAATGCTTGACCAAATCATCCTTGCCAGCCGCGCCGGCGGTCGCTTGGTGAATAACCTGGTGGTCATGGGCATGGGCGAGCCCCTTCACAATTTTGAACAATTGGTCGCGGCGTTGAAACTGCTTTGCGCGGCCGATGGGCTGGGCCTCGGCGCCCGGCACGTCACCATCTCCACCAGCGGCGTGCCCGCTGCCATCCGGCGCCTGGCGGACTTGCAGACACCTTGGAATCTCGCATTGTCCCTCCATGCCGTCAACGACGAAATCCGCGCCAAAATCATCCCCCCCGCCAAGCGTAGCCCGCTGGAAGATATTTTCACCGCCTGCGAGTACTACACGCAGAAGACCAAGCGCATGATAACCCTGGAATACGTCCTCCTTGAGGAGCGCAACTGCCGGCCCGAAGACGCCTCGCGCCTGGCGGACATCGCCCACCGCCTCCATGCCAAAGTCAACCTCATTCCCTGCAACAACGACAGCGGGCCCTGCCAAGCCCCTGACGCCGAGCTCTGCGAGCGCTTCCTCAAGCTGCTGCTCAGCCGCAAAGTCCATGCCACCCTGCGACGCAGTAAAGGCAAGGACATCCAGGCCGCCTGCGGCCAGCTGCGCTCGCAAACTCCGACCGGCAAGAGCGCCCGCGGCGTTGCCGCTGCAACGCCGGCCCCGCCCGAAAACAGCCGCGAGTAAACTCCTTTTATCCCAGGAGAACAGATGAAAAAGACCGCCAACATCCTCTTTGCCACCTACGGTAGCCGGAATCTCGAACCCCAAAACACCATCGGTGCCAAATGGGAACGCCTGCTGGCAGCGCTGCCATTGGCCAAAGTCGCCGCCAAGCAGCGTGTCGCCGTCAAGATGCACCTCGGCGGCGGCTATGGCTTTTCGACCATCCATCCCTACCTGGTGCGCAAACTCGTGCAAGACTTGTACGATGTCGGCGCCGGCGAAGTCTTCGTCTGCGATAGCCCCGGCGCCGTGCGGAACGCCGTCGAACGCGGCTACACCAGTGAGACCATCGGCTGTCAGATCGTCCCCGTCGCCGGCACCGCCGACAAGTACTTCTACAGCCGGAAAATAACGCCGCCCTACCTGAGCCTGGAGGAAGTGGAACTCGCCGGAGAAATCGTTGACGCTGACGCCCTGGTGGACTTCGCGCACATCAAAGGCCATGGCTGCTGCGGCTTCGGCGGCGTCTCCAAAAACCTCTCCATGGGCGCAGTCGTTGCTTCCACGCGCCGCAAGCTCCACGCCCTGGAGGGCGGCTTGGACTGGGACGCCACGCGATGCACCCATTGCGGCAAATGCGCCAAGCACTGCCCCAACCACGCCCTGACCTTCGATGACGACAATAACTTCTGCGTTGATTACCACGCCTGTAAATTCTGCCAACACTGCATCCTCATCTGCCCGCAGAAGGCCATCACCATGTCCGGCAATGGCTATCACGCTTTCCAGGAGGGCATGGCCCGCGTCAGCGCCGAAGTCCTCAAGACCTTTGCACCGGGGCGGACGCTTTTCATCAGCCTGTTGCAAAATATCACCGTCTTCTGCGACTGCTGGGGGATGACCACGCCCAGCCTCGTGCCAGACATCGGGATCATCGCCGGCACCGATATCGTCGCCACCGAAAAGGCCGCACTTGACCTGATCCGCAGCGAAGATTTTATCCCGGGCAGCTTGCCGCCAGGCATGACACTCAGCGGCAAGGGCCACCTTTTCGAGCAAATCCACGGCAAAAATCCCTATGTCATCGTTGACGCTTTGGAAGCCCTCGGCTGCGGCACCTCGAAATACCGCCTGACGGAAATAGATTGAGCGGCTCGACGAATATGGCGCTGCCCTGCGGCGCCGCCATAAGTCAAGGACAACAACGGGCGCAATATACAATTTTCGCCCATTTCAACGTTATATGACTGCGCCACGACGCCAGTCTTCGCCGCAACGACAAACTCGCGGCTTCACCCGCAACGATGAGCTACAGTCATGGATCAACAGAAAATCATCATTGCTCTCAGCGTCCTCTGCCTCGGTCTCGCCGCAGCCGCGCTGTTTTTTCGCCTCGACAACCTTAGTCTGAAAGAACAGTTCGCCAAGCTCAGCGATGAACGGAACAACGCCCTGGCCGAACTCGCCGCCGTGGACAAGGATAGGCAGATACTCCAAGCACGCCTCAATGCCAACGTCAACAACGACGAAAAAGATGACGACGAGGACAACGAAAAGCTCTTGAAGCTCTTGGAACAGAAGGACAAAGACATCGTTGCTCTCAAAGAGGCACTCGCCAACGAGCAAGCCGCCAGACGACAGCCCGAACGCGACCGACCCGAGCGAGGCGGCGAGCGGGGAGACCGCCGCGGCGGCAATATGCAGGAACGCATGGAGCGCATGCGCGAAGAAGACCCCGAACGCTATGAACAGATTATGACCTGGCGGGATAATGCCCGCAAACAAGCCGAAGAGCAACAACGCAAACGCGAAGAGTTCCTTGACAAAATCAACACCGCCCGCCTCAACGACACCCAACGCGAAATCATCAACGACTACCGCGCCCTATTACAGACCAATCACGAATTGGCACTCAATGCCATGAGCGGCGATATGGAAAGCGGTCGCGAAATCTGGGAAAATCAACGCGCCATCAACGATCTCTCGCAATCCGTCCGTGATATCCTCATTGAGCAGGCCGCCGGCAGCAAAACCGCCCAAGAAATCAAAGCCATCCTTGACATCACCAACACTGGCCCCGCCGGTTTCGGCGGGCGCGGCGGCTTCGGTGGCGGACGCGGCGCTCGTCGCTGAATAAACCCGAAGCTGTAAGCTGCGGAACTATGGACAGTATGGACAAGATGGACGCTATGGACAGCGGTACATACTGTCCACCCTGTCCACCTTGCCCTCTTCGCTGGAAAAATGCCCTTCTGAGCATTATATAAATGGTTTTGCCGCCGCAGCCCATCCAGTTTCAGCCGAAGGCATTTTCCGCTATGACGACATTCTGGCTCATTGCTATTGTCCTGCTTATGCTCGCTCTGGAGCGGATCATCGTCACCAGCGTCACTCGGCATCCCCGCGGTCGCGCGTGGGTCCGGCGCATCCCCTTCTTACATCCCAACGCCATATCGCTCATGCGTATTCCCATGGGGCTGGTCAGCGTCTGGCTGGCCTCTCGCGGCAACTGGCCTGGCGCCGTCCTCTGGTTCGCATTCTGGATGATCACCGACCTTAGTGACGGCACCATCGCCCGCAATTGCGACCTCACGACCGAAACCGGCAAATGGCTCGACCCGCTCAGCGACAAATGCATGTACTTCCCGCCGCTGATCTACTTTTCCGTCGGCGAAGACATTCTCACCCCCATCAATCCTTGGCTGGTCGGTGCGTTCCTGGTCATTGACACCCTCGGCCAAGCGTCACGACTCATCTCGCAGAAGAAAGCGGCAAATTCCTTCGGCAAAGCCAAGACCGCACTGACGACCATCCTGCTTTCCGCCATCGCCCTCAACCAGGTCAGCCCCATCTGGCTCATCACCCCGCAATTTGTCACCGCTCTCACCATCGCCTGTGTGATCTTGGCCTTTTTCTCCTGCTACTGCAAGGTCATTCCGGACATCTGGTACGCCAATTCCTTCACCTTGGCCAATTTTCTCTGCGGCATTGCCGCCATCGTCCTGGCTTGGCAGCAGAAATTCATTCTCAGCCTGGTATTGATCTTCTTCGGCCAATTTTTCGATCTCTTTGACGGTCGCATGGCCCGCAAATACGGCTCGACCAAGCGCGGACCGGTCTTTGACGACCTCGCCGACGCCACCAGTTTCGGCCTCGCCGTTGGTTGCATTATCTATTTCTGCCTGGCCAACCACGAAGAGCTCGTGCCGTCATGGGCCGCCATGATCATCGCCGGCCTTTTCGTCGTTTGCCTCATCTATCGCCTCTACCGCTTTCTCCATCCCACCAAAGACATGCCCAGCGGCATTTTCCAAGGCCTGCCGTCGCCGGCCGGCGCCATGTTGGCCGGGTCGGCCGTGCTGATCGCCCAAGACCTTGAACACCCCGCTTTCGGGTTAGCGGCGGCAGCCGTCGTTATCCTGGCCAGCATGCTCATGATCTCCAATATACCCTATCGCCATTTCGCCCGCAGCATCTGGCCGGCCATCCCCCGCGGCACCAAACTGCTGCTCTGCATCCTCATACTGATCTTGACCCTTATCACCATCACCCACAAAATCTACCGCAGCTCATTCGTCTGGCTTTGCCTCGTCTCAACCATCGTCTATACCATCGCCGGCATTGACCGCCGCAAGCCCGACGAAATCGCCGCACAGGAACGTTTGCTTGCCGATAACGGCGACAATGGCGATGATGAAACGAGTGAGAACAGCGAACAGCGACCCTAAGCAACCAGCACCGACCTACGCCATGGACCGCAAAAGCAAGAGTTTCTACGACCGCCTCCTGGAACGTGTGGACCGCTTGGACCCAGCCAGCCTGCAGACCTACTTGCTACGCCTGATCAATGAAAAAGGCTTCTTCGAAGGCATTTTCAATACGATCCGCGAAGGCATCATCGTCATTGACAACGATCTCAAAATCCGCTTTGTCAACAGCGCCTGCGAGACACTCCTGGGCATCGGCCCCAGCGATGTTGATCAGTATATCGGTCGTTTTATCAAGCACATTGATTGGGAGCAAATGCTCAGTACCAATCCCGAAGCCTGGGGCAATTTCTCCCGCCGGGAAATGGAAGTATTCTACCCGGAACACCGCTACCTGACGTTTTACATCATGCCGGTGGCCGAACGGCCCAATATGGCCAAAGTCGGCCTGCCGCTGGCCACGCTGATCTTCCATGATGTCACCGATGTTTGCGTGGCCAACGAAAAACAAGTCGAGACCCAGAAGGTCAAGGCCATCACTCAGCTCGCGGCCGGCGTCGCCCACGAGTTGGGCAACCCCCTCAACAGCCTCGGCATACACCTCCAGCTCCTGCAACGCGCTCTGAACAAAAATCCCTCGCCGACGCCGGAGCTGGCCAACGCCGGCGAACATCTCGACATCGCCATCCGAGAAGTCGGCCGCCTCGACAGCATCGTCAAGAACTTCCTCAACGCCGTGCGCCCCGTGCCCCCGCAGCTGCGACCGCTGGACCTCCACCAGCTCCTGGCCACCGCCATCGGCTTCATGCGCCAGGAAATTGAAGACAAGAAAATCCGGGTTGACATCAGTTTTCCCGAGAGCATTCCCAGTCTGCTTGGTGACCGTGACCAGCTCACCCAGGCATTCTACAATATCATCAAAAACGCCATCCAGGCCATGCCTGACGGCGGCCAACTGCACATCGCCTGCAGTGTCAACGACCTCTACGTCAACCTTAAATTCGTTGACAGCGGCCGCGGCATCAGCGAACAGGAGCTCAGCCGCATCCTTGAACCCTACTACAGCAACAAGAGCAATGGTACCGGCCTCGGCCTCATCATTGTTGACCGTATCGTTCGCGCCCACGGCGGCGAACTGGCTATCGAAAGCCAGCCGGGACGCGGCGCGGCCTTCACCATCAGCCTGCCGCGGCAGGCCCGCGTCACCCGCCAGCTGCAACAAAGCCGCCCCAGCCCCGAAGACAAACAATAGCCATGAGCCTCGAAAAACCACTCATTCTCATCATTGATGATGAACGCAACACCCGTGAAGGTCTGCGCGGCGCTCTCGCTGACCAATATGATGTGCTCCTCGCCGAAGACGGCCTCCGCGGTCTCGCCCTCCTTCAGCAGCACGACGTTGATATCGTGCTCACCGACCTCCGCATGCCCGGGATGGACGGCATGGACTTCACTCGCAAGGTCGCCGGCATGGACAATCCGCCGCTTATTATTATGCTGACGGCTTATGGCTCCGTGCAGACCGCCGTCGAAGCCATGAAAGTCGGCGCCTATGACTACCTCACCAAGCCCGTCAATCTTGACAACCTCGAGATGATGATCGCCCGGGGGTTGGAAACACTTCGCCAACGTGCCAAAGCCGGCAGTGAGCACAACAGTCTCGGCAGCCAAGATGGTCCCGATGGCATCATCGGCCGCTCCAAACGCATCACTGCGGTGTTTACCGCCGTGCGCCAGGTTGCTGAATCGCGCTCCACCGTGCTGCTCTCGGGCGAAAGCGGCACCGGCAAGGAACTCTTCGCCCGCGCCATCCATCAACTCAGCTCCCGCGCCGACAAGCCATTCATCGCCATCCACTGCGCCGCCCTCAATGAAAATCTGCTAGAAAGCGAGCTCTTCGGCCATGAAAAAGGCGCCTTCACCGGCGCCAATGAACGCGTCATCGGCCGCTTCGAAAAAGCCGACGGCGGTACGCTGTTCCTCGATGAAATCGGTGAGATCACGCCGGCAACCCAGGTGAAGCTGTTGCGCGTCCTGGAAACGCGCAACTTCGAGCGCGTCGGCGGCGGCAACACGATCACCGTAGACGTGCGGCTGATCGCCGCCACCAATCGCGACTTGAAAGCCATGGTTGACGCCGGCACCTTCCGCGAAGACCTCTTCTATCGCCTGCATGTGGTCAATATCGCCCTGCCGCCACTACGTGAACGCCAGGAAGACATCCCGCTATTGCTGGACTTCTATCTCAAACGCACCGCCCAGGAAAACGACAAAGTCATTGAGGGCTTCAGTCCAGAAGCCGTCAAAGTTCTCGGCACCTACGATTGGCCCGGCAATGTGCGCGAACTGCGCAACTGCGTTGAACGCATGGTCGTCTTTGCCCGCGGCAGTACCCTTACCCTCAACGACGTCCCCGAAGACATCCGCCAAGCCGTCGGCGAACAGCTTGCCGGCGCCAACGACCAGTCCGGCGATACGCAAGAGACGGCCACCGATCCGCTGGACATCAAGGCCAATGAAAAAAACCTGATTATCCAAGCCCTCGCCGAATGTGGCGGCAACCGTTCACAGGCGGCCATCAAACTCAACATCAGCCGTCGTACCCTGCATCGGAAACTCAAGGAATACGGTATCCAGTAGGCATTCGCGCACGACAAAAGCGCAGTCCGGCGACGTGATCAGACAGATCAGGCGGATCAGGCGGATCAGGCGGATCAGGCGGATCATTTGGACCAAGCGGTGCAAAACACCCGCAGCAGCGCCATAATCGGCGGGAATCGCCCCCAATCTGCGAATAAAAACCGGCGGCGTGAATTGCAGCGCAGCGGCAAGACAGGCCGCCAAAAATCTGCGCCAATCTGCGTAATCTGCGGATAAAAAAGAAACCTTCGCGCCTTCGCGTGAGACATGCAATCTGCGCTGATCTGCCTTAATCTGCAAAAAACCGGCGGCGTGAATTGCCGTGCAGCGGCAAGACAGGCCGCCAAAAATC
>JAAZKQ010000245.1 GCA_012799755.1 Lentisphaerota bacterium
CATAGCTCGCGCTTTCAGCGCTCAAATGCCAGGAAGAAGATGTTTTGGTGGCAGAGCGGTCAGAATGACCGCAAGAACATAGCTGTCCAACGAGTGACCGCTTACGCCACTTGCAGCATTCCCGGCTGAACGGCTTGTAAATATATGGCGGGATACTATATTTCTCTGTTTCATTTTCGTAGTCCAAGCAGTCTTGTTCAGCTATACTTAAGGGAATCCTAACTGACGCCAAAGGGGGTGACAACGCAATGTCAGATGTCAAATGCCGCAAAGGCGAGCCCGTGGAACGCGCGCTCCGTCGCTTGAAAAAGAAGATGGACAAAGAAGGCACGATGAAGGAACTCCGTAATCGCCGCCACTATGAAAAGCCCAGCGAAGTTCGCCGGCGTCAAAGCCGCCGCTCGCGCTAAGCAGCTGCTGCTCATCCCCCCCTCTCCCCACCAGTCGTCCCTGACCGGCGGGGATTTTTTTTGCGCGGAAGACAGCGCCCTCGGAATGCCACCGGCCGGCTGCATTCATCCAAGGGCCATGGTGTTTGTTTTCCTCTGGCGGCCCGATATCTTTAACGGCGCAGTTGTTCCGTGCCGCCAATAGGATCACTTAACCTACAGAGGAGTCCGCCATGCAAAAATTCGCTATTGCCGCCGATGACAAGTGGTACCTGGCCTGGCCGGATGTAACGCTATGCCCATCCGGCAAGCTCGTCTGCATCTTCTCGGAGTGCACGCATCATGGCGATCGCTCTTACACGCGCATCATGCTCAGCGACTCCCACGACCGCGGCCGCAGCTGGTCGCCGCCACGCCCCCTCACCGAAGGCACTGCCGACCGTGACTACTACTACAACTGCGCCCGCATCACCCGTCTCCGCGACGGTCGCCTCTGCGCCAATGTGGACAAAATTCCGCGGCGCGCGCCAAGCGGCGGCAGCGGCGAAAAAAATACCAGCCACCTCGCTGAAAATGTGCTCTATTTTTCCAGCGATGACGGCGAAACTTGGAGCGAACAGATGGTCACGCCGGTGCGCGGCATCGTGCCGGACAAGATTCTGGAGTTGCCCTCCGGACGCTGGTTGATGGCCAGTCAGTACCTGCAAGACGGCTTTCTCACCCAATTCGTGAGTTATTCTGACGACCAGGGCCACAACTGGCATGGGCCCATTACCGCCGGCAAACGCGCCGGCCTGAATCTCTGCGAGGCCAGTATCCTGCCCGTGCGCGACAAGCTGGTTTGCTTCATGCGGGAAAACTCCGGCCAAGGCTGGGATTGCTTCAAGACCATCTCAGATGACGATGGCCTGAGCTGGTCCGAGCCCATTCATTTTCCGCTGCCGGGCTGCCACCGGCCCGTCGCCGGCCATCTGCAAGACGGTCGCATCATGATCACCTATCGTTTCATGCAGGGCGGCAAGGGCTGGCTCGGTACCTGGACGCAGAACTTCTTTGCCGCCGTGACGGATGACGACTCGGCACTCGCACCCAATCGCAGTGGCGCCGCCACCCGCATCATGCCCATTGATTATGATCGCTCAGCCAGAAGCGACCTGGGCTACTCGGGATGGGTGCAGTTCCCCGATGGCGAAATCTTCGTGGTCAATTATATCGTTGACGACGCGCCGCGCGGCCAAATTCGCGGCTATGCCTTCATGCCCGATGAATTCGGCGGCGCGCC
>JAAZKQ010000246.1 GCA_012799755.1 Lentisphaerota bacterium
CCTGGGCTATCTTAGGTCGCACCTTCGGTGCTGAAAACCAAAGGCAGCAAAAAATGGCTGTTATCAACGAGTGACCGCTTGCACTTTCCTAAGAATAATTCCTAACAAGTGGCTTTGCATTGCCACTTGACAGACTACATTATGCACGGATTACCCCGGTTTTGCCATCTCTTTAACCTTCTTCCCGGAGCCGACCATGAATAAGCGCATAGCAACCCAACGCGACGCCCTGCTCGCCTTCTCCCATCATCACCTGCGCCGCGATGTCAAATGGAACTTGGCGGAGAACTTCGCCGCGCGCAAACTCCAGCCGATGGAACGGGCGGCCGAAGGCCTGGCGAATATGCTCGCGGCCGAAAAACCGGCGTTCCTGCCCGACGAACGCATCGCCTTCATCCGCACCGTCAAGCAAATACCCGACTTGTACACGGACGCCGAGATGGCCGCCCTGCGAGCCAAGGCCTACTACCACGAAAAGGGCGTGGTCTTCAATTTCAGCCCGGACTTCGCTTCGACAATCAAGGTCGGCCTGCTTGCCCGCAAGGAGGAAATCCAGACCCGCATGAAGCGCGCCGTGGACGAGAATGACCAGGAAGGCCAGGAGTTCCTCAGCAGCGCCCTCTGTGGCATCAACGCCGTGCTGGACCTCGCCGAGCGCTACCGCCAAGCGGCGGCCGCCGCCGGTCGCGACGAGCTGGCCAAGCTGCTGGCACAAGTGCCTGCCTACGGCGCCAACAGCTTCCACGAAGCCTTGCAGTTCCTGCGCATCCTCCACTACACCCTGTGGTGCGAAGGCGAATACCACATCGGCATCGGTCGCTTTGACCAGTATATCTATCCATACCTCAAAGCCGATCTTGACGCCGGTCGCCTCAGCAAGGACGAAGCCTATGAGCTCCTTGCCGAATTCTTCCTGTCCTTCAATCGCGACAGCGATCTCTATGTCGGCGTGCAACAAGGCGACAACGGCCAGACGCTCATGCTGGGCGGCTGCACTCGCGACGGCCAGGACGCCTACAATCCGCTCACCAGCATGTGCCTGGAAGTCTGCTGCGAGCTGAAGCTCATTGACCCGAAAATCAATCTGCGCATCACCCCGCGCACGCCCTTGTCCGTATTGGAATTGGCCACGCAGCTGACCAAGCAGGGCCTGGGCTTCCCACAGTACAGCAATGACGACGTGGTCATCCCCGCGTTGGTCAAACTCGGCTACGAGCTCGAAGACGCCCGTGACTACTCCGTCGCCGCCTGCTGGGAATTCATCATCCCCGGCTGTGGCATGGACATTCCCAACATTGGCGCCTTCTCCATGCCGCGCATGGTTGATACCGTTATGCGCAACTCCAAGGCCAAGACCTTCGATGATTTCATGGCGGATGTCCGCAAGCAGACCCGCGTGGAAGCCGACAAACTGGAAGCGTCCCTGAGCAAGGTCGAAATGCTGCCCGGCCCCTTCGCCTCCGTGCTTTGCACGGGCCGCGTTGAGGCCGCGCGGGACGTCTCCCGCGGCAACAAGTACAACAACTTCGGTGTCCACGGCACCGGTCTGGCCACCGCCGCCGACTCGCTGATGGCCATCAAACAGCTGGTCTTCACGCAAAAACGCCTCAGCCTGGCCGAGCTGGTCACCGCCGTTGACGACAACTTCGACGGGCGCCCCGAATTGCTCGCCGCCGCGCGCTACGACGTGCCAAAGATGGGCAATGACATTGACGAGGTTGATGCGCTGGGCACTGCCCTGCTTGACGCTTTTGCCGATGCCTGGGCAGGTCGTCGAAACTGCCGCGGCGGCATCTGGCGGGCAGGCACCGGTTCAGCCATGTACTACATCTGGCACGCCAATGAACTGCCGGCCTCGCCTGACGGCCGCCTGAAGGGCCATCCCTTCCCGGCCAATTACGCACCGAGCCTCAATGTGCGCGTCAAAGGCCCCATGTCCGTGGTGAAATCCTTCACTAAGGAAAACTTGCAGCGCGTCTGCAATGGCGGCCCCCTCACCCTGGAGATTCACGACAGCGCTTTCCGCGAAGCCGACGGTATCCGCAAAGTGGCCCAACTCGTGCAGTTCTTCGCCCAGCAGGGCGGGCACCAGCTGCAGCTTAACGCCGTGAACCGCGACCGCCTCAAAGAAGCCCAGAAAAATCCCGATGCCTACCGCAACCTCATTGTCCGCGTCTGGGGCTGGAGCGGATATTTCATCGAGCTCGACAAGGAATACCAGGACCACGTCATCCAACGCGTCGAAATGAGCATGTGACCACGGCGTCCAAAGCCCAAAGCAACATGACCAACCCACGCGCCGCCGGCAAGCACCAACTTGGCCGCGGCGCGTTTTTTCGCTCATGGACATCTCACCGCTCCGAGCATGGGCTATTGTAGGAGACATCCGAAAAGCCCTGACGACGTTTGTCTGTATAGACTAAAGAGATAACTCCCCCTGCCCTTACCTGCAGCCGCAAGGCGCTAGGCCGAAAAGGGACAGGTGGGGGAGCGCGAGGGGGAGGAAAGGGGCAGATTGCCCCTTTCCTCCCCCTCGCAAAACTCAACTATGCCTTTCCGATGCGAGGCCTGCCATGAGCCGTGGTTTGATATTTGAAGTGCGCGAGTTCTGCCTGCATGACGGGCCGGGCATCCGCACGACCGTCTTTCTCAAGGGCTGTCCGCTGCGTTGTCCCTGGTGTCATAATCCGGAGGGCCTGTCTTTTGAACCGGAACTGCTGATTGCACCGCAGTCCTGCATTCAGTGCGGCGCCTGCAAACGCGCCTGTCCCCACCAGCCGGGCGAGCCCTGTCGCGCCTGCGGTGCTTGCAGCAAAGTCTGCCCGCAGGGCTGTCGGCGACTCTGCGGCGTCTGGCGCGAGCCCGCCGAACTGGCCGCCGAGCTACTCCGCGACCGCGATTTCTTCCTCAAGAATGGCGGCGGCGTCAGCTTTTCCGGCGGCGAACCGCTAGCGCAGGCGGACTTCCTGCTGGAGCTCTGCCCGCTGCTCAAGCCCGTCCACCTGGCCATGGAGACCTCGGGCTATGCGCCGCTGACGACCTACCAACGCGTTGTCGAGCAGATGAACCTGGTCTTCCAGGACCTCAAACACGCCGATCCTGCTGAGCACCGCCGTCTCACCGGCGTGGACAACGCGCCGATCCTCCGCAATCTCGCCTGGCTGAAGGAAAGCGGCAGGCCCTTTATCGCCCGCCTTCCCCTCATCCCCGGCGTCACCGACAGCGAGGACAACCAGCGCCGCTGCGCCGAACTCCTCAGCGGCCCATCCGGCCTGCTCCGCGTCGAACTCCTGCCCTATCATCTTGGCGCCGGCAGCAAATACGCCATGGTCGGTCGCAGCTATCAGCCCGGCTTTGATGAACACGCCGCCGTCCAACCCCGTCCTGAACTCTTCGAGAACTGCGGCCTGCGTTGCGTCGTCATGTAAAAGGTTGTTGGGGCGAAAAATATTTCGCCCGTACCCGTTGGGGCGAAAAATGTAGGGCGAAAAATGTTTCGCCCCTACGATATTTCACCATGTCACCCACACCACAACGAAATCGCCGTTCCATCCGCCTGCAGGGTTACGATTATTCCCAGGCCGGGGCCTATTTTGTGACCATCTGCACCCACAACCGGGCATGCCTGTTTGGGGAAATCGTCAGCGGCGAAATGCGATTGAACGATGCGGGAAATATTGCCTGCCAATGTTGGGATGATATTCCAGTCCATTTCCCAAATGTTGATTTGGATGAATTCGTAGTCATGCCCAATCACCTTCACGGCATTATTGTCATCGCCGACATTGTGGGGGCGA
>JAAZKQ010000247.1 GCA_012799755.1 Lentisphaerota bacterium
CCACATAGCAAACACGAAAGATGGATTCCATTGCAAGGCAACAGAAAACGGCCAATGATCAATCGGTGACCGCTTACAGAGCCGTAACCGCTCACTCATTGATACTCGTGCCCGGGCGGAGTAGAAGCCGCCCGCCTGACACGCCCCGCCAGCCACCCCTATACAAAAATTTCCGTGTATTCCGTGTGTTCCGTGGTTAAAAACCGTTTGGAACTGATAGGGTGCTGTCCAAAGAGTGACCGCTTACAGAGCCGCGTTCCGCGCTTGGTGCCGCAGCTAGCCGACTCCCTACCCGGAGTTATATTGCCCCGTCCGCAGTTTTTCACGTCACTCTCTTTCACCCCGCACCAGCCAGGAGAAGCCGATGTTTCCCTATGAGACCTTCAGCAACCCGCCCAATGAGTTCCGTGGTACGGATTTCTGGATGCTTAACGACGCTCTTGATGACGACGAAATCGCCTTCCAGGTTGCGGAAATGAAAAAGCAGGGCATTGCCAGTTTCATAGCCCGTACCTACATTGGCCTGAAGTCCGATTATCCCGGGCCGCAATTCAAACGGCACATGCACAGCATCGTCCGGGCAGCGCGCGAACATGGGCTCAAGGTCTTCATCCAGGCCGGCTACATGCCCGAGGCCGTGCTGGATCTGCCGCCCGAGATGGCCCTGCGCAATCTCACGCCCATGCCCAAGGCGGAAGCTGCCGGCCAAGGCGAGATTCTTGCCGAAAACGGCGATTTGGCCTACGTCGCCGTCAACACCAACACCTTCGTTGACATGCTCAATTACGACGCCATCACCTTCTACCTCAAGCAATCATACGAGGACATGTGGCAGGATTTCCGGGACGAATTCGGCAAAACCATCCTCTCCGTCTGGGTTGACGAGCCGTCCTACAGTTCGGCAGCACTACCTTGGAGCCGCGCCCTCGCCCCGGCCTTCCGTCAACGCTGGGGTTACGACATCCAGCCCAAGATTCCCTTGCTTTACTATGATCGCGACGACTACGCCACGGTTCGTTATCACTACTGGCAGGTCGTGCAGGAGCTCCTCAAGACGGCCTATTTCATCCAGGTCCGCGACTGGTGCCGCCGCAACCATCTGCTTTTCAGCGGCCATCTGATGACTGAAGACACCCTTGCCATGCAGCTACTGCGCGCCGGCGCCACCATGCCCTATTACAAGTACTTCGACATACCGGGCATTGATTACCTCACGGCCGAAATGAACTGGCGGCACGCGCCGCTCAAAGCCCGCTCGGAAAACGCGCGCCGACGCGCGGGCTTGTACACCACGCCCCTCCAATGCTGCTCGGCGGCCCAGCAGGCCGGGCAGACGCGGATTCTCGCGGAGATGTACGGCGTCAGTTCGGAAAATCTCACTCTGCGCGACCAGAAGAACATGTTCGACCACTTCGCGTCCTTCGGCATCAACCACAAATCCGTCCACGGCATCTTCTATTCCCTGCGTGGTCGCGGCAAACGCGCCTATCCGCCGCACGTGCATTACTACCAGCCCTACTGGCAGGACTACAAGACCCTCACCGACTACTGCGCGCGCGTCAGTCTCTTTATCTCGCAAGGGCAGCCGGTCAAGGATATCCTCGTTATCCACCCGCTCAGCTCGGCAGCCTGTGAATATCGCGGCCCGAAAGCGCCCGACGGCCAAAGTCCCGCCATCGGCAAACGCGACAGCGCCTTCCTGGACCTTGAGCTGCAACTCATCGGCAACCAGTGCGATTTTCACCTCGGTGACGAAGACACCCTCGCCATGTGGGGAAAAGTCGTCCAGCAGGATCAGCAGCCGCGTTTTCAGGTCAATTGCGTGAGCTACCAGGCCATCGTTCTCCCCAATCTCAAGGCCATTGCCACGAGCACCCTCGAACTCCTGGAGCGCTTTACCGCCGCCGGCGGCGCGGTCTTCGTCCTTGGCGACACCCCATCCCTGCTGGACGGCTGGCCGAATGACGGCATCGGCCAACGCCTGGTCAAGGCGCGCTTTGTCGCCGATAATGCTGAGCTCATTGATGCTCTCGCTGAGATGCCCAAATCCTACAGCTTGCGCAGCGACATTGACTCGACGGCCATTCACGTCAATCACCGCCGCGACGAGCGTTACGACTACTTCTTCATCTTCAATTCCGACTGCAGCGAGGCCCGCCACGTACAGTTGAGCCTGCCAATCAATGCAGCCGCGTCGCTGCTGGACCCCTACGGCGCTGCCCATCAGCCGGTTGATACCGTCGTGGCCGACTCCGGCAGCAGCTACGCCTTCAGCGTTCCCGAGGGCGGCAGTGTCATGCTCCTGGTTGATCGGCAGACGCCGGTCGAGCCTCGCGCCGCGCAGGTTCTCCCCCGTGTCACCCTGCCCCTGCCGGGTCCCTGGCGCGTCACCCGGCGCCATGCCAACGCCCTGGTGCTTGAGTTTGCCCAATTCCGCAAGGGCGACGAAGGCGAGTTCTCCAGAACCTATCCCATACTCGCCATCCAGCAGATTCTCAGCGAGGAGGATTACAATGGCCCGCTGACCCTCCGTTTCAGTTTTCGCTCAGCAATCACTGTTCGCGGTGCGCGTCTGGCCTGCGAATCGCCGGAGAAACAGGAGATTACCCTCAATGGCAAGCCCGTTGCCGCGCCGCAGGGCTACTTCTGGGCAAAGGAATTCCAGACCTGCGAGCTTCCCGACCTCGTCCCCGGCGAGAATGTGGTGGAAATCCGCCGTCACTTCCAGCCCTTGTCCAAGGCGCGTTCGTCCATCACCTCGCTGTTTGAAAACCTCCCCGGCGTTGAGCTGGAGATGATGGCCATCACCGGTGATTTCGCCGTTTGCTCGCAAGTCGTGCCCACCCGCAGCAGCTGCGTGCAGCTGCACCACCGTTTCGTCTTGCAGCACGAAACGGGCACGGTGGATGCCGAGCTCACCAGCGCGGGCTATCCCTTCTACACCGGCACCATGGTGTTGGCAAAAGAACTGAACTTGCCCGCCGATTGGGCCGGCAAAGACCTCCGCATAGAGCTCAGCGGCGGAAAGTTCTGCGTCGCGCGGGTTGTAATCAACGACCAGGATCAGGGCGTAATCTGCTGGGAGTCCAGCACCCTGGCCATCAAAGGTCTCCGTCCAGGGAAAAACCACATCCGCCTTGAACTGACCAACACCCTCAAGAATCTCCTCGGGCCCTTCCATCGCCCCAAGGGCGAATATGGCGAGTGCTGGGCCGGCTACGGTTTTCCGAACTTGCCTTGGCTCGGCGCCGTTGAAGAAGTCTCCCGCAAGCCCATAGACAAGTGGTACGATCATCGCGAACCCGACAGCTCCGCCTGGACGGAAAACTACATGCTCGTGCCCTTCGGGCTCTCCGCCGCCAGTCTATCCTGGCAGCTGTAAGGGCGGTTGGCGAGGCACATTTGCAAGCGGCTGGAAGATGAGCGCTACGGGCTGAACCTTGGACTTCCAAGCAACCAACCCAAAAAAATAATCTGCGACAATCTGCGCAATCTGCAGATAGAAAAGGCTTTGAAAGCGGCTGGAAGCCGCTTCTACTCTGCTGGAAGATGAGCGCTATGGGCTGAACCTTGGACTTCCAAACAACCAACCTAAAAAAAATCTGCGATAATCTGCGCAATCTGCGGATAGAAAAAACCAGCCAACCGCTCCCTACATTGTGGCCAGCCAGTCGCGCAGTTCGGCGATGGTCTTGTCCGTATCCAGCACTTTCGCCATTTCTGCGCTGTGGACATGGTCATAAATCGCCTTCGCCGCCAGCGAGTCGGGATAGGCATCGGCAATCGCCA
>JAAZKQ010000248.1 GCA_012799755.1 Lentisphaerota bacterium
CGCCATAGAGCGAGCCAATCTCGTAGTTGTAGTCTTCCGCACCATTCAGCATATACTCGGCGGTTTCGGAGTCGTAATAATGGAAGCCTGCCGCCAGCAGTCCTTCCAGCTTGTCACCCTTGAGTTTCACGCCGAACTGGCCGCCATACATATTGGCCAGAGACTGATTGCTGCTGCCCGCGATCTTGCTGTCGCTGCGAATATTATAGGCGCCGATGTTGGCGAACAACACGTCCTGTTTGTAGCCCAAGGTCGCTCCCGTGGGTCTGAGGTCACCGTCATAGGTCAGCATGCTGCACACCCAGGGATTCTTCTGCTTGCCGAGGGTCAGACTCAGGCCGCTGTCGCCAAAGCTATGCTTGGCATAGGCATAATCCAGAAACAGGTCGCCGGATTCCCAGGAATCGCCCTTGTTCCAGCTCTGGTTGGCGCTGGTGCCCTTTTTGTCGCCGGCTTCCAAGCCCAGGCCGATCTCCCAGCTCTCGCTCTTGTTCTTCCACACCCCGCCCAGACGAACGCGATGGCGGAAACGAGACTTATCCCGCACGTCATCACCGTTCTCCTTATCAATGGAGACATTCTCATAGCGCAAGCGCAGATCGCCCGTGAAATCCAGGCCATCAATGCCTTTGCGCAAGCTCAGCAGTGGCGCCTGCTCCTTGGCTATCTCTTCCTTCGCCTCCTTCACGGCAGTCTGGACTTCCGCCCGGGCCTTCTCGGTGACCTGCTGTTCCTGCGTGGTCAAGGTCTTGCGCAACTCGTCAATCATCACCTGCTGTGACTTGATCTGCTCCTGCAATTCATTGATGCGGCGCAGCACATCCTCATTGCTCTGTGCATATACTTTGCCACCCAGCACCAGCAGCACCACCAGCAAGGCAAGCCGCTGAACGCGACCACAGCGCCGAATCAGCCCCTGCCCATTGCTTGACCGTTGTTTCGTTGTAAGCATCCGCTTTCTCTCCTTCTTATTACTCTGTTTTATGGCTGTAACCCGGGACAGAAGCAAAACTGCCCCTTGCGATACCCATTAGATTAGCCCTCAATTGTTAGGCTATGTTTAGGAAAACATGTCCTTTTTGCAACAAGGCGGCTTTTTTGCAGCCCATGCGCACAATGAAGCACTGCCCGCGGCAACTCAGGTCACCCGCTCACGACGCCGTTTTTTTTTCGCAGATTAGCGCAGATTGCGGCACAGCTGCTGGTTGTTTGGGCAGCCGGATCCGTTCGATCAAACAGCAGAAAAAACGCCGTCCCTCGCAAAAACCAAACCAAGCTCTCACTAACGCCTTTTGTTCATTGAACAAGGATGATATATTAAGAATTTTCACCAAAGTTATGGGAAATTAGGGGACTTCTCCAGTGAACCACAAGCACGACATCAAATTCATGAACACGCTGGCCGATCCGGCCCTACGTATTCGTGCCATCCGACGCTGGCAATTCTATCGTTTCATCCTCAAACACAGCGCCGTGCTGCTGATTGGCGCTTCGCTGGCGTTGGCCATCGCTGATTGCCCTCCCGCCGCTACGACCGGCGCGGTACTGGCGGCCATCATCAACATCGTCCTGTTGGCAGCCATTGACCTCAAGATCAAACTCGCTTATGTGGAGGACCGCCCACCGTATTGACGGGCAGCCACCACCAATATCCGCTGATGTGTTATTCACACTGAATCAGGGAGCTGCCATGAAGACCACCGGCCTTATCTACCTCTTGTCAAGTGTCGCCTGTTTTGCCGTTAGCAGCCCTTGGCATCTCCAGTCCATGCCCAGGCGTTGCCGGCTCGAATGGCAAATCCAAAGCGCTGACCGCGAGCTCCTCTGCGAACTCCCCGTTGATCTGACCAAACTCGCACGCCTCAGCGACACCGACGCCGGCAGCCCCGACCGCGTCGCCATCGTCGCCACCCAAGGCGACCAACACCGCGTCCTTCAGATCATGGCTCAGGCGCCACGCAAAGCCGACAACGCCACCACCCTGCGCTTCGCCGTACCCGCCGGCAGTGACAGCCTCTGGCTCTATTTCGGCGGACCAGCCCCGCAAGCGCCCAGCGACATCCCCGCCGAGCACAATCTCATCCCCGTACTCGACGATGCCACGCCCTGGCGCCTCAATAGCAACGATATCTACAGCCCATCGGAGGGGCCGGGCACACTCCTCGCCCATGATGACACCAAGGCGACCTTCACTCGGGACTTCGCGCTGCCGGAGCATGCCGCCGGGCAGGGCGCCGTCCTCGAACTCGATATGCGCTCCGAAACCCGCCTGAACAACTTTGTCCGCATCTACCTCCGCCAGCTGGACGAACAGGGCGAACTCCTGCCCTCAAGCGTCGTTGATCCCCGCTGGATATCCATGATCATGCCCCCGGACAGACCCGCCATTATCACCGAATACGGTCGTTTTGACAGCCGCGCCCGCGCGCTCCGCGTCATCATCGAAACTCAATACAATCACAGTGGTTTCGATCAATATGGCCGCCCGCTCGCCGATGCCGGCGACGGCCATCCGCGTCTCCGTCTCAGCCATTTCGCCCTCCGCGTCGCCCACCAACTACCCTTTCCAACGCTTAATGACGCGCTCTTCACCGAGGGCATCAGCGGCCGGCCCGGCGACGCCGCCTTGCGCCTCGGCCATCGCCAGGCCTTCTTCTTCATTACCGCGCCGCAAGCGCAGTGGGGCGAGGGCCGCACCCTCACCGAACAGCGCGACATCCACTGGCCCATCGCCGGCGGCACCGCCGAATGTTGGTTGAAACCCGACTGGAGCAACAACAAAACCGTCGTTCTCCTGCAAGGCTACACCCACGCCGCGTACGAAGTCAAACCCGCCCTCAAGGGCCCACTATGGTCCGCCACCTACAATCCTGAGAAAAAAACGCTCGCCTTCGCCATCAAAGACCCCGCCGACTGGCAAAACCATAAACACGAGGCCCAAGTTGACATCCCCCATGACGCTTGGTCGCACCTCGCATTTTGCTGGGGGCCAGAATACGGCGTCAAGGTCTTCCTCAACGGCAAAACCATCATCAACGCCCCCGAAACGCCATTCACCGCGCCAACCTTGGACCCCGCCGGCAAATACCGCTATGTTCTCAAGGAACTCGGCGACGCCACCCTCAAAACCAACGACAAAGAGCGCTCCATTTCTGAACGCGCCGACCGCGTAATCCCCAACTACTTCTGCCTCGGCCTGAGCGGCAACACCGCCCGCAGCGCCATTCAAAAAAGCAACACCGCCATCCTCACCGGCGCCTGCGACTCACTTCGCCTCTCCAGCACCATCCGCTACCAAGGTGACTTCACCCCCGAGCGCCAACTCGCCCCCGACGAGCACTCATGCGCCTTCTTCGCCTTCAATCGCTCATTCGACGGCACCCGTGGCAGCGGCGACCGCTTCATCAGCGGCACGCCTTGGACCGAGCAGCCACCCGTCTCACCCATACTCAAGGTACAGAGCCCCGACAGCGAATACCACATCCCCTGGACGCCTGAAACCGTCGCCGACAGCGCCAACCCACAGCTCGTCTTTGATAAATGCAATTACCCGGAACCGCCCACGCCCGACGACTTCAACGCCGCCCGCCTGACCAAAACCCGGCAATTCACCATCGCTCCCGGAGATTCCACCCACATTGCCCTGGACGACCATGCCTACATGGACTTCGTGGATATCGCCTGCCCACTTGACGCCGCCGAGCCGCTCGTCGCTCCGATCCTCCTCGGCGAAAATGACATTGACACCCGCTCCTACGGCGACTTGGCGGACTCGCTCCGCCTGGAAACCCTCCCCAACGACCACGCCCGCTGTGTCAAACTCTTCCAAATGCTGCTCAATGCCGCCGACTACTTCATGTCCCATCAGGCCGAAATCTCCAGCGATGGCACGGCCCGCAGCGTCGAATATCGCTCGCTGTCCATGCTCAACAGCTACTGCGCTTTTGAATGTGGCCCGCTAAATGCGCTGGCTTGCATCCTTTTCGCCACCGTCGCTCGCTGCCCGGCCACCATGACCGCCGGTTACGGCCATTCCTTTGAACAGGTCTTCTACAACAACCAGATGAACCTCTACGATCTCTCCGCCCAACAATTCTTCACCAGCCGCAATATGCTCACCCCCGCCAGCCTCGCCGAAATGGAACGCGATCCATATCCGCTTGTCGGCGGCAGTGGCCATTTCACCCGCAGCGGTATCCGCGGCTGTGCCAGCAGCTGGATCAATGTCATGCCCGAACGCAAAGTCTACACTCTCAATCCCGGCGAGAACTTCCGCATTTACTGGCACAACAACGGCCTCTACAATAACCTCCAGGCAAGTTTCGCCCGCTCCAAATCCGACAACCCCAACTGGATCAATGTCAACGAACTCGCCGCTGTTGATCCCAAAACCCCCGTGTGGCGCGTTGACTGCCGCCCCCTCCCCCACGTCGCCCTTGCCACCCATTGCTTCAACGGCCGCCCAAGCAGCAGCAACCCGGCCTTCACGGACTGCAATGACGAGGGCTTCTCCTACCCGGTAAAGTCCGCCTACACCATCCTCCGTGGCGAGTTCGCCGTCGTCTGCGACCGCGAGCTGTCCCTCAGCCTCTCCCGCGACCGCGGCGCCACCTGGCTGCCCATCGCCCCCATCGCCCGCAACCGCTGGCAGCTCGACTACGAAATCCGTGCCCGCAATGAATACATCGTGCGCTTCAACGCGCCCATCAGCGCCGTCGAGCATCTCGCCGCCAAGACCACCTCGCAGGTTAATCCGCGCTTCCTCCCCGGCGCTCTCAAAAAGGGTGACAACAAGCTCCGCCTCAAAGCCGACAGCGGCCCCAGCGCCCAGATCACCATGCAGTATCGCCAGGACGCCGCGCCCATCGTCTTCGCCGGCGGCGCCTCCTTCGGCGCTATCCGCGGCATGGAAAAACAGCTCTTCATCGTCACGCCCGAACAGCCCGCGCACATCACCGTCAGCGGCGCCGGCCCCGACGCCCGCGTCAGCGCCGGCGATGGCCTCCAAGCCACCTGGCAAAACGGCCTCGTCACCGTCACCTGCACGGACGCCGCGCCGCGCATCGGCCAAGTCACCCTCCATGACAGCCGGCGTGGCGACAAGGCCGCCATGATCATCGCCTGTCCCGGCGCTCGTATGGTTCGCGCCGACAAGGCCGAGCTCGCCGGCGGCGCCACCTGCCAACAGCCCGACAACGCAACCATGCCCATTGTCAATCTCAACGGCCCCGACGGTCGCTGCGCCTTCCTCTTCCCCGAGATTCCCGCCGGCCGCTACGCCCTCTTCAATCTCCACCGTCCACCACGGCAATACCAGGGCGACTCGCGTCAGCATCTCCTCGCCATTGACGGCGGCAAGGACATCAAAAACGTCCGCACCGCCCGCATCATCAATCCCGGGCCGGATTTCTACAAGGCCGAATTCGGTCGCGCTCTCTCACGCTTCAAATGGGACTTCCCCATCACCGGTTCCTACCCATTCCACGACATTGACCTCCTTGACCTGCCCAAGACAAACGCCGTTACCCTCAAGCAAAGCGGTAGAACCGACACCGACCTGGCCGCCCTGCTCATCGTCCCCGCAGATAACAACGACTTCATCAGGGAACTTGTCATCGCCCTGACCCGTCTGAATTATTTCCCTTGCGCACTTAAATAACCATTGATGTGTGCAAGGGTGATGAACATTTCCTGTTGTCAGTTGGTGATGTCTTGAAGCCAATATCAACAAAACTTTTCTTCAGCAAAAAAGGATGTTTCATAATAGGCTGCGTAAAAGCATTTAAGCATGATCCGGCGCCGTAGGCGCTTAACCATACCCGACGAGGCAAGCATGCCCCAGCGCCATAGGCAAACATGATTTTGCGCCGTAGGCGCTTAACCATACCCGGCGAGGCAAGCGTGTCCCAGTGCCATAGGCAAACATGATTTTGCGCCGTAGGCGCTTAACCATGCTTAACCCCAGGCTTTAGCCTGGGGAAAAACACCCCCTGCATCGTCGTGCCCTGTAGGGGCACCACCAGACGCCTGACAAGCACAAGCTGTGCAGACAAAGACTGCAAAACCATTGTATCAACTCGTTCTATAGCAAGATTCCACACATTGCCAAACAACCATTCCGAAACGGAGAAAGTCACATGAAGGTCATCATTGTGGGCGGCGTCGCCGCCGGAGCCGGAGCCGCTGCCAGACTGCGTCGCTTGGACGAAAAAGCCGAAATCATCCTCATCGAACGCGGCGAGTACATCTCCTACGCCAACTGCGGCCTGCCCTACCACCTCGGCGGCGTCATCCCCAAACGTGAGTCGCTCATCCTCAATACCACGGAAAAATTCATCGGCCGCTTCAATATCACCATTCGCACCAACAGCGAGGTGACCGCCATTGACCCGCAGGCACACAAAGTCACCATCCGCGGCAAGGACGGCACCCTCAGCGAGGAAAGCTACGACAAGCTCGTCTTGGCCACCGGTTCATCGCCCATCATGGCGCCGATACCGGGCATTGACGACCCACGGGTCATGCGCCTCTGGACCATCCCGGACATGGACGCCATTAATCAACGCATCAAGGATGGCGCCAAGCGCGCAGTCGTTGTCGGCGCCGGCTTCATCGGCCTGGAAACCGCCGAGAATCTCCTTGAACGCGGCCTTGACGTCACCATCGTCGAACTCCTTGACCAGCTGCTTCCTTGCGTTGACAAGGAAATGAGCACGCCTCTTGCCCAAGAACTGTCACGGCAGGGCATCGCCCTCAGACTCGGCAAAAAAGTCGTCGCCATTGACAAACAGGGCGCCGACCTCGCAGTGGTCCTTGATGACAATGAAAAACTCCCCGCCGACCTCGTTGTCATGAGCATCGGCGTCAAACCCAACTCCGAGTTGGCCAAAGCCGCCGGTTTGGAAACCGGGCCACGCGGCCACATCCTGGTCAATGAGCTGCTGCAGACTTCCAACCCGGATATCTATGCCGCCGGCGACGCCATTGAAGTCCTCGATCCCATCACCGGCGGCAAAACCGCCGTGCCTCTCGCCGGCCCGGCCAACAAGCAGGCGCGCATCGTCGCCGATAATATCGTCGGCCGCCAAAGCCGCTACCGCGGCAGCTACGGCACCTCCATCATCAAAATCGGCAGCCTTGCCGCCGCCAGCGTCGGCATCACCGAGCGCCGCATCAAGCAACTCGGCCTCGACTACCACAAAATCTACCTCCATCCCGCCTCCAGCTCTTCCTACTACCCCGGCTCCATCCGACTGAGCATGAAGCTGCTCTTCGCCCCCGACGGCAAAATCCTCGGCGCCCAAATCGTCGGCAAAGCGGGCGTTGATAAACGCATTGACGTCATCGCCACCGCCATGGCCTGCGGCATGACCGCGCCCGACTTGGCGACTCTCGAACTCTCCTACGCGCCGCCTTTCAACTCCGCCAAAGACCCGGTAAACTTCGCCGGCATGGTCGCCGGCAACGTCCTCAACGGCGACAGCCGGCTCGCCTATATGGACGATCTCCACGCCGACGCCAACATCATTGATGTCCGCGAAAGCGCCGAATACGAGCTCGGAGCCATACCCAACTCCATCAACATCCCCCTTGCCACTCTGCGCAGTCGCCTCGGCGAGCTCGACAAAAGCAAGCCCTACATCGTCAGTTGCCAGTCCAGCCTACGTTCCTATCTCGCCGAACGCATCATGCGCCAACACGGCTTCACCGTCCGCAATCTTACGGGCTCCTATCTGACTTGGCAGCTTTTCCACCCGGAACCCTTCGTAGCTGCCAAACGCCAAGATAAGACGGCCACGCCGACCAGCGGCGCAGCAACACCGCCGACATTGCCCCCTACCGGTGCTGCACCCGTCGCCGTCTTGGACGTCCGCGCCCTGGCCTGTCCCGGCCCCGTGGTCGAACTCAAAACGAAAATAGACGCAATCAAGCCCGGCGAGAGCGTATCGCTGCTGGCGCCTCTGTCTTTCACGCCGGACCTCCAGGGCTGGATCAAATCCACCGGCCATGAACTCGTTTCGCTCAACGAGACCCCGCAGCACCTCGAAGCCGTCGTCCGCAAAGCCGGCGGCGCTGCCCCCGCCGCCGACAGCAACAAGCCCGCCGCCGCAGCCGCCACCGCCGGCCATGGCGCCGCCATCGTTCTCTTCAGCAACGACTTCGACAAGGCCATGGCCGCCCTCATCATCGCCTGCGGCATGGCCGCCGCCGGCGCCAAAACCGGCATCTTCTTCACCTTCTGGGGCCTCAGTGTTCTGCGCAAAGAGCAGGCGCCGCCCAAGAAAAAGTCCTTCATGTCCCAGCTCTTCGGCTGGATGCTCCCCAAGGGCGCCAATCATCTCCCCCTTTCCAAGATGAACATGGGCGGCATGGGCGCCGCCATGATGAAGAAGGCCATGGCGGAGAAAAATGTCACCACCCTGCCCAAACTGATCCGCCAGGCACGCGAACTCGGCGTCAAATTCATCGCCTGCGAAATGGCCATGGACGTCATGGGCATCACCCGCGACGAGCTCATTGAGGTGGATGAAGTCGCCGGCGTCGCCAGCTTCGTCGAAATGGCCAAAAACAGCAATAATACGCTGTTTATCTGACAGCCGGCCGCGCAGCGGCAAGATATGCCGCACGCAAGCGTGCGGCCACGGAACGACTTTCGCGCCTTCGCGTAAGACCGATGGCGCATTGACAAGGAGGCGCGGCGCTGAGGCGAGGACTCACGACTCATAAGGCATGTTCCCATGGATTGGACAACCGGGACGCCCGGGACCGCGGGGAATGATACTTTGGACTCAGGAGACTGCTTGGCCAACGCTGGGGACTCTTGGAAGCGCCACGCCTTCGCGTGAGAAAAAAATCTGCGAGAATCTGCGAGAATCTGCGGATAAAAACCTCAGCGCAACAGGGCGGCAGTATCTTCCCACGACATGCACGCATCAGTGACGGACAGGTCCGGCGCCACCGCCGCTCCGGGCCTAAGCTGCTGCCGGCCGGCCTTGAGATAACTCTCCAGCATCATGCCGGCGATAGCGCCTTCATTCTCGCCGCGTCGGGCCTGCGCGAGCACATCGGCGAACACGGCAGCCTGCCGTTGCCAATCCTTATTGGAATTTCCATGACTGCAATCCACCACCAGCCGCTGCCGCAGCCCGGCGGCGGCCAGCATCGCTCGCGCCTGGGCAACGCTTTTTGCATCATAATTCGGCCCATCGCTGCCGCCGCGCAGTACCAAATGACCGTATGGATTGCCCCGCGTCCGAAACACCCCCGTATGCCCATTGCGCATAACGCCGATAAAACTATGCGGCGACGACACCGTCGCCAATGCGTCCAGCGCAACCTTCAGCCCGCCGTCGGTTCCATTCTTGAAGCCAACGGCTGTTGGCAGCCCGCTGGCCAGCTGCCGATGCGTCGGCGACTCCGTCGTCCGCGCGCCGATGCCCGCCCAACTGAGCAAGTCCGTCAAGTACACCGACATCACCGGATCAAGCACCTCCGATGCCGCCGGCATGCCCATTGCCGCCAAATCCAGCAACAGTTGCCGTGCAGTGACAATACCCTTTTCGATATTGTAGTCGCCATTGAGGTCCGGATCGTAGATCAGCCCCTTCCATCCCAGCGTCGTGCGCGGCTTTTCAAAATACGCCCGCATCACCAGACAATAGCGCTCGGCCACGCGTGCGCGCAAATCCAGTAGCCGCCTGGCGTACTCCAATGCCGCGGCCGGATGATGCACCGAACAAGGCCCCACAATCACCAGCAGGCGCCGGTCGCGCCCCGTAATAATGTCCACTATTTCACGCCGCCACAGCCGTATCTGCTGTTGCAAGGCCACACTCACCGGCAACTCCCGCCGCACGGTCTCCGGCGAACTCAGCAACTCACAGGACGCAATATTCGTATCGTCATGCATGGCGCGACATACTCCCCGCCAACGTCCTCACCAACTCGGCCGCGGCGTACCGACGCGCCGTCAGCTCACCCGGCGCCAGCAGCTTGCTGATCACCGCCGAGCCGACCACGACACCATCAGCGACCCGCGCAATCGCCTTCGCCGACGCAGCGTCAGCGATACCAAAGCCCGCCGCCACCGGCACCGGCGACTGTTCCTTGAGAGCAGCCAGCCGCTCCGCGACCTCAGGCGACAAGTGCTCGCGGACTCCCGTAATGCCACAGACATTCACGCTGTAGACAAAACCCGTCGCCTCACCCATGATCATCGCCGCGCGCTCCAGCGACGTCATCGGCGACACCAGCGGTATGAGATGCAGCCCGGCCGCACGGCACGGCCCAGCCAGCTCGGCCCTCTCCTCGTAGGGCAAATCAACCGCCAAGATGCCATCAACGCCGATCCGTCGCAACTCGCCGCACAATGTGCTCAGTCCGTAATTGAACATCACATTCATGTAGCTGAAGAGAATGAATCCCGTATCGGGATGGCGCTTGCTGAGTCGCTCCGCCATGGCCAGCACGGCTTTCAAGGTCGCGCCTTCTCGCAACGCCACCTCTGACGCCTGTCGAATGGCCGCGCCATCGGCCATCGGGTCCGAAAAAGGCACACCCAGTTCGATAATGTCCGCGCCGGCGGCTATCGCATCGTCAATGATCTGCTCGCTGCTGTCCATATCCGGATAGCCGCAGCTGCAAAATATCACCAATGCCGCGCGATCCGCCGCCGCGCATGATGCGAAGATGTTCTGTATCTTGTCCATAATGCCCGTCCTTCTCTGTCAATCGCCAAATCTCTACTGCTCTTGCCTGGGGATGCCACCCATCACTTTGTCGCGACGGCCTGCTGTTTACGCAAGCGCCGGATCGTATCCATATCCTTGTCACCGCGACCGGACAGATTCACGATGATGATCCTCTCCCGTCCCTGCGCCGGTGCCGTACGGATGGCATAGGCCAGCGCATGCGCACTCTCCAGCGCGGGAATGATGCCCTCAAAGCGCGCCAGTATGGTAAAAGCGTCAATGGCCTCGGCGTCATCAACGGTCACATAGCGCGCGCGCCGGCTGTCTGCCAAAAAGCAATGCTCCGGCCCCACGCCGGGGTAATCCAGACCGGCAGAGACCGAATGAGTCTCCAGTATTTGCCCGTTCTCGTCTTGCAGCAGGTAGGTCTTGCTGCCATGGAGCACACCCACGCGACCGCCGCAGATGCTCGCGGCATGCTTACCGCTGGCGATGCCCTCGCCGCCGGCTTCCACGCCCGTCAGCGCTACGCCGCAGTCCGCCAAAAAGCCCGCGAAGATGCCCATGGCGTTGCTGCCGCCGCCCACGCAGGCGACCACCTCGTCCGGCAAACGCCCGGTCTGTTCCAGACACTGCCGCCGCGCCTCTTTGCCGATAACCGACTGAAAATCCTTGACCAGCAGCGGATAGGGATGCGGCCCCGCCACCGTCCCGATGACGTAGAACGTATCCGCCGACCGCGCCGTCCAATCTCGCAGCGCCTCGTTCATGGCGTCCTTGAGGGTCGCCGAGCCCTCGCTGACAGGCCGCACAGTCGCTCCCAGCGTCTCCATGCGTTCCACATTGACCGCCTGCCGGACAATATCCGTCGTGCCCATAAAGACCTCGCATTCAAAACCGAACAGCGCCGCGACCGTCGCCGTGGCCACGCCATGCATGCCGGCGCCCGTCTCGGCAATCAGCCGCGTCTTGCCCATGCGCTTCGCCAACAGAGCTTGTCCGATTGTGTTGTTGATCTTGTGCGCGCCGGTGTGGTTCAAATCCTCCCGCTTCAGATAAATCCGCGCGCCGCCAAGATGCTCGCTCAAGCGCCGCGCGTAATAGAGGGCCGATTCGCGACCGACATAGTTCTTCAGCAAAGATTGGAATTCCTCTTGAAATGCCGGGTCCTTCCGCGCGGCCAGGTATTCTTTTTCCAGCTCGTGCAAAATGGGCATCAGCGTCTCGGCGACATATTGGCCGCCATATATGCCATAGTGAGTGTTCATCGTTTACTTCTCCTTGTCTAAAGGTCATCCGAAAAAGGGTACGAGATGATTTTTGCTTGTCGCAAGCGTTTTTATTGGCCTTTCTTTAGCCGAAAGTAGATACAATTACCACACAAACAACGGAGAAAAGTTCGGGCCCTGCCTTTGGCGACTGACGCTCAGCGCCTTGCGGCAATCGCTTTGCGATGCCGCAAGGCG
>JAAZKQ010000249.1 GCA_012799755.1 Lentisphaerota bacterium
GGCGCGCCGCAAGCAATCCAGGACGAAGTCGCCACCCTCAGTGGCCAGTATTACATGCAAAGCCAGCTCGAATTCCTCCGCAAACTCAACAAAAAACAAGCCATGGAGCTGGCTGGGCTGCTCAAAAACAGCGATCCGACCGCCTTCGAAGGCATCGCCGACGAGGCACAGCAGATTATCGGCGAAAAATAGGCCGCTGCCGAAAACAGGTCTCCCCCGCAGCAGGCCTTACCGGACACCACCATGCGAATCGTCCATTTCTCCGACATCCATGCCGGGCTTTTCCCGCGTAAGGCCGCCGCCTTCTTTGACAAACGCCTACTCGGCGCACTCAATTACCTGTTGCGCCGAAAGCACGCATGCCGACCTGAACGTATTCAGCGTCTGGCGGCGCGCCTTGAACAGCTCGCGCCGGACTGGGTGGTCTGCTGCGGCGACCTCAGCTGCATTGGCTCGCCGGAGGAATTCGCTCTCGCTTGCGACTGGCTCCGGCCCATTCGCGAAGCCGTCGCCGACCGCTTTATCTTCGTGCCGGGCAACCACGACGCCTATGTGCACGACCCAGCCGGCAAGCAGGCCCTGGCCAAGATTTTCCATGAGCTCAATAGCCGACGCTGGCAGCTCAGCGATCTGCCATTGGCCATGAGCAGCAAAGACGCCCAGTTGATCATGATCCCCGGCGCCGTGCCCGTCGGCATGCTCCGCTCATCAGGTCGTCTCAGCCCCGATGATTGCACACGCCTGACAGCCATACTCAACGAACCACGAAATGCCAGCAACACCATCCGCATCGGCATCGCTCACTTTCCCCCCTGTCGCGCTGATGGCCGGCCATTCCAAACACGGCGCGCTCTTGACGGCGCGGACGCCATTCTCGCGCAACTTGCAACGGGGCGCCTTGATGTCCTCCTCTGTGGACACGTCCACGAACCCTTCGCCTACGAACTGCCCAACCGCGCAACGGTACTCTGCGCCGGCTCTTTGACATTGACGGGCTCATTCGTGGTCTTAGATTATGAACCTGGCCAACATTGGTCCTGGCAATTTCACCACGTTGACGCGGTCTGAACCCCACAAGCCGACCGCAAACGTCCATCCAAGGGAGACTATCATGAAGCACTATCTGGCCTTCGATCTCGGCGCCTCCAGCGGTCGCGCCATACTCGGCAGCATTGACCAAGGCAAGGTCACCCTGAAAGAACTGCATCGCTTTGACAATGGCGGCACCGCCATCAATGGCGGACTCTTCTGGAACTTCCTCGGACTCTTCAATGAACTCAAGATCGGCCTCAAAAAAGCTCTCGACAGCGGCGTCGAACTCGCCGGCATCGCCGTTGATACCTGGGGAGTTGATTATGCCTTCATTGACAAAAATGGCTTCTTCGCCGGCATGCCCCGCCATTACCGTGACAGCCGCACCGATGACGTCATGCCTTGGACTTTCAACAAGATTTCCCGCGATGATATCTACCGCCAGACCGGCATTCAGTTCATGAGCCTCAACTCCGTCTTCCAGCTGGCGGCGTCAATCCGCGACGGCGACGCCAGCCTGGACATCGCTGAAAAACTGCTCTTCATGCCGAACGCGCTGACTTACCTGTTCTGCGGCGACGCCACGGCCGAGTACAGCATCGCCACGACCTCCCAGCTCTACAATCCCACGACGCGAGACTGGGCCTGGCCCATCATTGACGCCCTGGGCCTCAAGCGCAGCCTCTTCCCCAGTATTACACCGGCCTGCACCCGCGTAGGCACCCTCCTGCCGGCCCTGCAGGAAGAACTCAAATGCGGCCCCATCCCGGTGATCCTCGTCGGCTCCCATGACACCGCCTCAGCCGTCGCCGCCGTGCCCGCCGGCGGCGATAAATCCTGGGCCTATCTGAGCAGCGGCACTTGGAGTCTCCTCGGCATTGAGCTCGACCAGCCACTGATCAGCGATAAGGGGCTCCAAGCCAACTACACTAACGAAGGCGGCGTCGGCGGCAAAATACGTTTCCTCAAGAATATCATGGGCCTGTGGCTGATTCAGGAATGCCGTACCGAGTGGCAGCGCCGCGGCCTCAAATACAGCTTCGATGAACTTGACGCCATGGCCTCTGAGGCCGAGCCCTTCCGCTCCTTCATTGACCCCAACGACCAGAGCTTCATCGCCCCCGGCGACATGCCCGCGCGCATCGTCGAATACTGCGTCGCCACCGGCCAGCCCAAGCCAGAAAAGCCCGGACAAATTCTCCGCGCCGCGCTGGAATCCCTGGCCATGCGCTATCGCCAGTCGCTGGAGGAAATCGAAGCCATCAGCGGCAAGCCCATTGAGATACTGCACCTCGTCGGCGGCGGCTGCAAGAACATCATCCTCAATCAATTCACGGCCAATGCCATTCAGCGACCGCTGCTGACCGGTCCCGTCGAAGCCACCGCCTTGGGCAATATCATCGGCCAGGCCATCGCCACTGGTGACATCGCCAGCCTCCAGCAGGGCCGTGACATCATCCGCGCCAGCACCGATACCGTCAGTTACCAACCTCAGGACAAAGACGCTTGGAACAGCGCTTACCAGCGCTTCCTCAAGGTCACTAAAGCCTAAGCAGCCTCGCGGCAGCGGCGGCTGGCAAGCCCGCAACAGCAGGCTCCTATGCCCTAGGAATTGTATTGAACCGCCAAGACGCCAAGATCATTTTATTCTTTTTCTCGGCGTTCTTGGCGTGTAATCGGTCCCCCATTGATCATTGTTGTTCCCGCAAGCTGCACTAAGCGCACCTGGCACCTTGGCCGCGAAGCGGCAGAAGCGCTGAAGGCGCAAAACATACCAGCCCGGGGCAAGCCGCGCTGAAGGCGCGCGCCGCCCCGGGTAGGCGTCCCCCAAAAATTGCACGCTGTAAGCGTGCGACATAGCAGACACGAAAAATGGGTTCCGTTGCAAGACAACAGGAAATAGCTGTTATCATTGGGTGACCGCTTGCCTTGGCATCTTGGCGGTTAACCCCTTCATTAGACCGTCGAACCGCCAAGCGATAGATTTCATGCCTCTTGATGCCGCGCAAGCGCGGTGTAGAAAACTCTTCCAGGAATCCATGCCAAATCCCCTGCCCCACTTTGATGTCATCGTCGTCGGTGGCGGCCACGCCGGCTGTGAGGCCGCCCTTGCCGCCGCTCGCCTCGGCGCCCGCACCCTGCTGCTGACGATGAACAACGACCACATCGCTCAGCTGTCCTGCAATCCCGCCATCGGCGGCATTGCCAAAGGCCAGGTCGTGCGCGAAATTGACGCCCTCGGCGGCGAAATGGCCGTCAATACCGACGCGACGACCATTCAGTTCCGCATGCTCAATGACAGCAAGGGCGCCGCAGCGCTGTCGCCCCGCGCGCAATGCGACCGCGTGCTCTACCAGAAGCGCATGAAATTCGTCCTCGAACAACAGGACAACCTGAGCATCCACCAAGCCGAAGTCGTCGGCCTGAAAACCGCCAACGGTCGCGTCTGCGGCGTCAAGACGGCATTTGGCGACTGCTGGCCCTGCGCCGCCGCCGTGCTCTGCACGGGAACCTTCCTGGGCGGCAAACTCCACTACGGCCTCAGCTCCTATCCCGGCGGTCGTTCCGGCGACGCCGCCGCGCAGGCCTTCTCACAAGATATCCGCGACACGCTCGGACTGGAGATGGGCCGCCTGAAAACCGGCACCCCCACCCGCGTCCTCGGTCGCAGCATTGACTTCAGCGCCATGGCGCA
>JAAZKQ010000250.1 GCA_012799755.1 Lentisphaerota bacterium
CAAAGAGGCCGAGGAACACGAACATAAACGGCGCTTCACCCAGGGCGACGCTCTGCCTTCTGCGTCGCTTTGCCCTGGGCTATCATAGCTCGCGCCTTCGGCGCTCAAATGCCAGGGAAAAGATGTTTTGGCAGCAAGGCGGCCAGAATGACCGCAGGAACAGAGTTATCAATCGGTGACCGCTTACTACGCTTGCCGGATAAATTGCTGCCAGGTGGTTGCGTTGCGTTGGCCGGGGAATTACATTGGTAAGGTTACGCCTTGGGCGGTTGAAGGGGGCTTTGGAGCAGTTTTTCACAGGCAATGTGTGAGGTCGCCGATGTTTGATTCTTTGCGTTCGTACGGAGTGGTGCCGGTGGTGGCGGTGGACAGTCCCGACGAGGGATTGCGCTTATGCGAAGCACTCATCGCCGGCGGTTTGCCGGTCGCGGAAATTACTTTTCGGACGGCGGCTGCGGAGGCGACGATCCGCGCGGCGGCAAAGCGTTTCCCCGAGATGATTCTCGGCGCCGGCACGGTACTGACTGCGGAGCAGATGCGCAAGGCTGCTGATGCAGGTGCGAAATTCGCCGTTGCACCGGGCTGCAATCCGACGACGATTGCTGCCGCGCGCGAATGCGGCATGCCCTTTGCACCGGGCGTCTGTACGCCCAGCGATGTGGAACGCGCTGTCGAAATGGGTTGCTCGCTGCTTAAATTTTTCCCCGCGGAGGCTGCCGGCGGCGTGCCGATGCTGAAGGCCCTGTTGGGTCCTTATGGCCACTTGGGGATCAGCTTCTGTCCGACGGGCGGGGTAACGACCGGCAATCTGGCGGAGTACCTGGCGCTACCGCAGGTGGCTTTTGTGGGCGGTACTTGGGTTGCCAAGAAAGAGCTGATCAAGGCCGGCCGTTGGGACGATATTACGGCATTGGCGGCAGCGGCACTGGCTGCGGCAAAACGCTGAATGGCGCATGTTGACCGCTGCGCGTAAAATACCCCGTGTGAGGTGATAAAAGGACAGAATGATGAGCGCTCCAACTCTCCTGGTGCTTGCCGCCGGTTTAGGTAGCCGCTATGGCGGAATCAAACAGATGGACCCGGTGGGGCCAGATGGCGAATTTGTCCTTGACTATTCGATTTACGATGCTTGGCGAGCCGGATTCCGGCAGGTCTGTTTGGTCATTCGCGATGAATTGCGCGAGCCGCTGCGCGAGCATTTCGCGACCAAGCTGACCGGTAAAATGAGCTTGGATTTTGTGGTGCAACGGCTGGACGATTTGCCGACCGGCTTCAGCTGTCCACCGGAACGACAGAAGCCCTGGGGCACAGGGCACGCGATCTGGACGGCGCGCAAGGCCATACGTGGTCCCTTCGCGGCCATCAATGCGGATGACTTTTACGGCGCGGAGTCCTATCAGGTGCTGGCGGATTTCATGTGTTCGCCGCAACGTACGGCGAGCAGTTACGCGATGGTCGCCTACAAGCTGGCCAATACCCTCTCGGAGCACGGCTCGGTGTCGCGCGGCATCTGCCGTAAAGATGAGCGTGGCGAATTGCTGTCAGTGGTTGAGCGTACGAAGATCGAAAAAACCGCCACCGGCGCCCGCTATCTTGACGGCGACGGCCAATGGCAGGCGCTGACGGGCGAGGAGCCTGTGTCACTCAATCTCTGGGGCTTTATGCCGGGAATTTTTGACCATCTGGAGGTGCTGTTCAGGGAATTTCTCCAGGCACGCGGGCATGAGGCCAAGTCCGAGTTTTATATTCCGACGGTTGTTGACACCTTGATTCAGCGCGGTCAATGTCGTACGGCGGTATTGGAATCCAGTGAGCGCTGGTTCGGCATGACCTACGCGGAGGATCGCGCTGTGGTGGTTGATCAGATACGGGCATTGACCGCGGCGGGCCGCTATCCGGCGCCGCTGTGGGGTTGAATAGGCGGGTGGGCGTCGTACCTGAAACGGGTGAGGGTAGCGTCAGCCCATCTGAGGTAAACGTTAAGTTGACAGGAGAAAACAGACATGCAGGATGTATTCAAGCTGGTGAAAGCTCCAACACAGCCGGTATTGGACCCGGACTTTTGCCCCCCGGCTTTGTGCAATCGCTCTTTTTTGGCGGATGTGGATGCGTCAGGCGCGGCAGTGCCGCTGTTGATTGCCGTTGAGCGCGACCGTGAGCGCGTGTCGCGTTTTTCAACACGGGTTTTCGATATGCGTCATCCCGCCGCTGCCGCCAATTATTTCTACGTGGACCGCGTGGTGAAATTTCTTCTGTGGCAGTTTGGCGGTTGGAAAGTGACGGTACATGGCCCGCAGGAACTGGTGACTTGGCTGCGGAGCTGTTACAGCCGCACCGGCACACGCGCTTTTGACGCCGAATTCTGGGGCGAACAGACCTACGAGAAGCAGATGACTTTCGTGTACGCCCCGACGCCGGCGGACATGCCCGCCGCCAATGACGGCGCCGGCAGTGCCGTGAAGCTGGACTGGAAGGGCTGGCGCATTGGCTTCGATCTCGGCGCCAGCGACCGCAAGGTCGCCGTGGTCAAGGATGGCAAACTGGCGCTGCGTCCGAATGGCGAGCCGTTGCTCAGCGAGGAATACGTCTGGGACCCCAGGCCGCAGACGGATATCAACTACCACTACGACCATATCATGTGGGTGCTCAAAGAAGCCGAAAAGGCCATCAAGTCGGTTGATCCCGAGGCGAAGGTGCAGGCCATCGGCGGCAGCTCAGCGGGCGTCTATGTTGACGGTCGCGTGCGGGTGGCATCGCTGTTTCGCGGCATCACGCCGCGTGAGCGTTTTGAGCGCGAGGCCGCGCCCATCTTCAAAAAAATTGCTCAGGCCTGGGGCATACCTCTGCGGTTGGAGAACGATGGCGACGTCACCGCTTTGGCCGGCGCCATAGCGCTCAAGGATGGTGCTGTGCTCGGGCTGGCCATGGGCTCGTCGCTTGCCGGTGGCTATGTGAATGACGATGGCGCGATTACGGGCTGGATGAATGAGTTGGCCTTTGCGCCGGTGGATTACAATCCTCGGGCGGCGGTGGACGAGTGGTCGCGGGACTTCGGCGTCGGCGCGAACTATTTTTCGCAGCAGGCAGTGGCGCGACTGATACCGCTTGCGGGCATTGATATGCCGGATATACCGGCGCAAGATTTCCCCAATCGTTTACTGCGGGTACAGGAGCTGATGGCTGCGGGCGACGAGCGGGCTCGGCGCATCTACGAGACCATCGGAGTGTATTTGGGCTACACCGTGGCTCATTATTGCGATTTCTATCCCTGCGTGCGTCACGTGGAAGTGCTTGGTCGCGTGGTTACCGGCGAAGGCGGCAAGATCATCCTGGACAAAGCCAAGGCGCTGCTCGCCAAGGAGTTCCCGGCGCTGGCATTGAATTTCTACGAGCCCGACGAGCGGGAAAAACGGCATGGCCAGGCCGCCGCGGCGGCAAGTCTGCCGCTGGTGTGAGCCCGCACAGGCGTTGTGAGTGCCTTAAGTGAAATGAGGAAAGCGTAACATGATGACCGATAAAGAGCGCAATGAGCTCATTGCGCAAAAACTCAACGAAGGCATGCCCCTGTCGGATGTGCAGAAGCTCCTGGCCGATGAATATGGCCTGCGGATGACCTTTCTTGAGCTGAGACTCATCGCCGCCGACCTGAACGTTGATTGGCAAAAACACGATAAGCCCAAAGCGCCGGAGGTCCCGACGACTGCGGCTGCCCTGCCTGAAGACGATGCCGAGGAAGGCGACGAGGATGAGGAACTCGACTCCGAAGACGAGGCAGTCGCCGATGACAATGAAGACGGCGAAGGCGGCGGCGCGGGCACCCGGGTGACGGTGGACGAGCAGCCGCGTCGCGGTACGGCCATGAGTGGCTCAGTGCGTTTTGCTTCCGGCCTGCTAGGCGAGTGGTTTTTGGATCAAATGGGTCGCCCAGGCTTGCAACTGGCCGAGGGCCAGGAAGGACAGCCCAGCGAAGAGGACATCAGGTTGTTCCAAGCTGAGCTCTCCGCAATAATGCAAAAGATGCAGGATGACTTGGCGCGGGAGGCCGCCGAGGGCAAGACCAAGGTCAATGTCAGTCCCGTTGTCCGCCCCGGCGCCATGTTCAGTGGCGACGTGGTTTTCGCGTCCGGTGCCAAGGCCGAATGGACCTTGGATCAGACCGGTCGCCTGGGCTTGCAGCCCGCTGAGGGCTCGGCGAAGCCGACGCAGCGGGATATGCAGCTCTTCCAGATGGAACTGCGACGGGTCTTGCAAAGCAAGGGGTTCTGACATCGCTGAGTGAAAACGGCGCTCAGGTGGGCGATAGCCGGGTGGCGGCCGCACAAAGCCGTCCCCGGCTGTCGCCTTTTTGGTACTTGGCCTGCTCCAGGCTGCAAAGCCCGCAGTGCGGCCAGAGTGGAAGCGGCCCACGTCCATTATTGTCCCATTCATAGGTCTCATAGGTCTAATACTCTTCATTTAACTATTTTTTCATAGCGCTTTGTGCTTCAGCAAAACCGCCTTTTGCCTTCGCGGCATTTCATCGCCGCGAAGCGGCAGAAGCGCTGAAGGCGCAAAACATACCAGTAGCCACCCCGGTGGGGAATACACCGGGGACAATTTGCAGGAAACTCA
>JAAZKQ010000251.1 GCA_012799755.1 Lentisphaerota bacterium
GATGAGCCCCGACTCCCCGGCTCTTGCCATCTATTTTCCCAAACAAGGGCATAACGCTACGGTCATTGACCACTCATTGGCCAGCCGTCGTCCCAAACCGCCTTGTCCTTGTTGACGTCGCCCCGCCGCAAAGCGCCACCTCGTGTCCCGTTGGCATGTGGGGAGCCTTTGGCGTTGAAAACAAAAGGCGGCGGGAACGGGCTGTTATCAATGAGTGACCGCTTACAATTTGGGAATGAGGTCGTATGCCTCACGGGGAGTGAGTTCAAAGAGGATGTAGCCACGGGCGTTGGCGGAGCGGGTGGCGGCGATTTGCCGTTGCAGTTCGCTGAGTTCCAGGCGTTCAGATGAGACGCCGATACCGGCGATGATTTTGTCGCCGTTGCCGAGCAGGTGGGTCTGGCGGTCGAGGTCGCCGGCGAAGAGCGCGGTGCTGGCTCGGTAGTTCATGGGGCAGATGAAGTCCACCCAGCCTTTGTTGAGCCACAGGAGCCAATTCTGGCCGACCATGGTTTTGGCGCTGGTCAAATCGGGATACACCGCCGCCGAAATGGTGATGCCCGGGCGAGCGTCACGTGCGGCCTTGGCCAGCTCGGCGACCAGCGAGTTGATCAGGTCTTGCCGGAAGGCCTGCCAGGCCTGGCGGTCGTCGCCGGAACCCATGACTGAGGCCGGCCAAGATGACAAGGGCCGCCTCAGGTACAGCTCGAAGGACTTGCGGCAGCTGGGGCAGAAGCATGAATGAGTCTCGGGATAGCGGATGAGATCGAATTGCACGCCGTCCAGCGCGTAGCGACTGACCAGCTCAGTGACGATGCCCACGAGCAGCTTGCGATTGCTCAACTGCGCCGGACAGAGCCAATCGCGGGTAGCTCCGGCCTCATTCTGCTGCAAGCGCCCCTGGCGTTTCAGGGCTTGCAGAGTGCCGGCACTGGCGTCTTCGACGCCCAGGCAGGATATCCAGGCATGCATCGCCAGACGATGGCGACGGCAGGCGCTGATGGCCTCGGCCAGCTCATCGCCGCGACCGCTCTGCGGCACCAGATCGCTGGGATAGGCCGCCGAGTAAGCGCTTGCTACATTGGGAAAGACCGCGTTGAAGCGTCCTTTGGCCAAGAGCGCCGCCGTGCTGTCCCAACTTTGTCCAGGCAGGCCGTCGGGTCGGCGGCTCCAGACCGCGCGGATTTCGTCTCGCCGTACCCTGCGGACACTGGTGCCGGAGCCGATGGCGCTGCCGGCGTCGGCTAGGGCGTCCTGGCACTGCCGGGCGAGGTCAATGGCCGTCTGGAATTGGCTTTGCTTGTAGGCCACAGCGGCGTCATTGAGCAGCCGTTGGCCGGTTTGGCGGCTGGACGGCGTGGCGTCCAAGTAGAGTTGCCGAGTCTGGTAATAGAGGAATTTGCTTGCATTCTGGAATATGCCTGGCGTATGTCGTGCGAGCATGGCGGCGATGGTCATGGCGCCTGGGCCGGGGTCTTGGTTGAGATAGACGTGGGTCATCCAGAAGCCCTTGGGACATTCGATGATGGCCGGCCATGTCGTCGTCCGGCCGTTGCTGTCCGCCCACCACGCTGCCACTTGCAGTTGTGGCGGCAGCTGTTGCACCGCCAGAAAAGCCGAGGATTGCTGCCGGAAGGGGCGGGCGCCTGGCAACTGCGTTGCTGTGGGGATGACGCCGCCCAAGGACAGCCCGGCGGCGCCGGCGGTGGTGAATTTGCCTGCCGGCAGCTCCATTTCTGTCGCCAAGATGGGCGACAGGGCGTGGAAGGCACAGAGTTTGCTGCCGCGTTTCAAGGCGTAAATCAACGCGCTGTTTTGTGCGGGTGACGCCGCCGGCGGATAGGCCAAAATGGACATCGCAAAGGGCCTGATTGCCGTGCCGGCACAATCGGGCTCCTCAAGGACAGCGGGGAGGATGCCTATTTGGAACAGCGAGTCGCCGAGATGCCGGGCGTAGCGGTAGGACTCCTTCAAATCCTTGCTGCTGCTGCGCAGCAGGGCGGCATTGACATTGGCCGGCAGGAAATGCAGCTCGGCCAGGTGGATGGTCAGCTGACCGCTGCTGCCCTGCCAGGCAGCCAGCCGGATGAGGCTGCAGTGCTGCCAGGAATCCGCAGTGCCTTCCGGCACGAAGCGCGTCTTGGGAATGACGATTTCTTCCCAGCCGCCCTTGCCGACCGGCGAGAATATCGCACTGTACCAGGTCTCACCGGCTTTGATATAGACATTGAACTGTCGGGCCAGCGCGGGGCGGGAGCAGTACAGCTTCAGTTGCACGGCCGCCAGATTGCTTAGATTAGCGTTAATGGGAAAGTCCCAGCTTGCCCGCGCCGGTCCACCCTGCGCAAAATGGGCGTTGAGTTCCAAGCCATTGATTGCACCATAGCTGCGCAGGGCTGCCGCTCTGGCGCTGCCGCTGGTGATGCTGTTGGTCGCAGCACGAGCCATGTTGATGCCCGGCGGCCTTTGCTCGTAGGCCGCAGTCACCTGGGCGCGTAGCGGTGCTGACAGCGAGACAAGCGCGAGCAGCAGCACCAATAGTGCGCAATGACGCGCGGATGTGCTTGTTGGCTCTGCCAAAATGCTCTGCATGGATATCATGTCCCTCCCTTGCCGCTTTGCAAAATCCGCTTGAGCACGGCGGCGGCGCTTTCGCCCCAGCGCTGCCAGGTGAAAGACGCGGCGTGTTGTCGTCCGACGGCGCGCAGCTCTTCTTGCAACGACTTGCTTTGCTGTAACCAGCGGAGTTTCGCGGCCAAGTCCTGCGCTTCGCCGACGGCGAAGCTCAGGCCGGCGTTGCCGGCTGCTTCGCAGAGCGCCGGATGCTTGCTGTGAATGACCGGCGTACCGGCCGCCATGGCCTCCAGCACCGGCATGCCGAAGCCTTCGGTGATGGACGGCATGATTAGTGCTGCGGCATGCTGGTAGAGCCCGGGTAGGATCGCGGCTGACACGCGGCCCAGCCAGTAAATGGTTCCCGGGCCGCGCCAGTGTTGGATGCGTTGCACCACGGCGGCGGATTTCCATGCTGCCCGCCCGGCAATCACCAAGGGCAGGCCGCCAATAGCGTCAGCGCAGGCGGCATAGGCGTCCAGCAGCGTGTTCAGGCCCTTCTTGGGTTCGATATTGCTGACGAAGAGCAAGTAAGGGCACCCCGCCAAGGGCGATAATTCTGCCGGTCGTGGCGCCGGTGTGCTGAAGCGTGCTGCGTCCACGCCAAGCGGCGCGACGACGATGCGCTCATGAGGGATGCCCAGTATGCTCATGAGCCGCCCGGCGACATGCTCGGTGGAAACGATGTTCATGGCTGCCCGCCGGGCACTGCCGGGCAATAGGGCCCGCATGTGCCAGACGTTGGTCGTCGCGCAAAGCTCGGGATGCTCAAGCGCAATCAGGTCGTGGACATTCAAGACATAGGGCACCGGACAACGCAGGGGCGCCGTGTACGCGAACGCATGGAGGACAGCGACGCCACGCCGCCGCAATATTGCCGGCAAAAACAGTTGTTGCCAAGTGGCGCGACCGGCGGGGCGACTAGTCCAGAAGGGCGGC
>JAAZKQ010000252.1 GCA_012799755.1 Lentisphaerota bacterium
AGGCAATACCATGAGTAACCCCAGGTGGAGCTGTGCGAAGCACTGCGAAACCTGGGGTAGCGCCGCCCACCAGACCAGAGCCCCGAGGGGGCGACACTATCGCAGCGTTGACACGCGGCGGCAAATGAAGACACATAAGCCAAGGTCTTTTCCTCGTTTTTGAGGCGCATTGTTGGCGCTGATTCATGTGTCGCCTTTCCAAGGCTCTGATTTCGGGAGGATGCCTTACCCCAGATTCCGTTTCGCTCCTCTTGGGGTTACTCATGGTGGCAGTTCTCCGAGCTTGCTTTTCAACGAGTGCTGGTGTCGCGCACTGGGCACGGTTATCAATCGGTGACCGCTTACTGGGCTCTAGTATAGTGACCACCCATATATTGGACAAGGACAACCTGAGGAATTACGCTACTCTACCCAATACTTTCAGGAAAGTTGTTTTGAATTTGCACCCATTAGCACGCATAAAATGCAGAAGTGACGTAGCCCAAAAGGGAAGAACACTGACACTCTGCAACTGCATTAGGAGACTTAGGAGAATAAATGGACCCTTTTTACTATGCGGCATCCCTTCCCGACTTTCTGGCAACAGACGAAACGACTATCCTCGGCAAACTCGCCACAAACAATGCCTTTGACCTAACCGACACACAACGCAGCGCCTGGGTCAAGGAAATTCTGCTTCTTAAGGATGCACTACCAAGCGAGAAGAATGGTACCATCCTTTTCGAGTATTCCATACCGCGTCTGGGCAAACGAATCGACGCTGTACTGCTGCTCAAAGGCATAGTCTTCGTTCTAGAATTCAAGGTCGGCGCGGAGGAATACCAGCGAGCCGATGTCGAACAAGTCTGGGATTACGCACTGGATTTGAAAAATTTCCACGAGGCGAGCCACCCCTTGACCATCGTACCCATACTCATTGCCACCAACGCGGCAATGTCATCAGCCCCCCAACGTTTCGAGTTCAGCGATGACCGGGTCTTCGTTCCCATCTGCTGTAATGCACAAGAACTCAAGGACTGCATCGAAAAAATACTGCGGGACTACGGTACGGACGCCAGGCTCGACAACTGGCAATTTAGTCGTTATATGCCCACCCCAACAATCATCCAGGCTGCTTCCGCGCTCTACCTCAATCACTCAGTAGAAACAATCACGCGTTCCGAAGCCAGCGGCGAAAACCTCAAGCGAACCAGCGACTTCGTAATGAAAGTCATTGAACATTCCCGCAATAACCACGAAAAGTCCATTTGCTTCGTGACCGGCGTACCAGGTGCGGGTAAGACGTTAGTCGGCCTCAATGTGGCCGTCCGCCAATCCGAAAAGGGAGAGGAATGCCTGGCTGTCTATCTCTCCGGTAATCAGCCTCTCGTCTCAGTTCTTAGCGAAGCCCTCGCCCGAGACAAACAGCGCCAAGAAGAAGAGAAAAACCCCGGTGCTCGCTACAAGCTCGAAGCCGCTCGCCGCGACGTGAAAACCTTCATCCAAATCGTCCACCATTACCGCAATGCCACCCTCTCCAAACTCAAACATCCTATTCAGGGCATTCCTGAGATTGATCTAAGCAAAAACAAACATAACCAAAGCGATGGCTATGCCGAAGTCGAACACATCGCTATCTTTGACGAAGCCCAGCGCGCCTGGACCCAACAGCAACTAGCCAAGTGGCTTTCCCGTAAGAAAAGCATTGAAAATTTCCCCATGTCAGAACCCGAATTTCTCATCTGGTCGCTGAACCTGCGGGAAGACTGGGCCGTTATCATCTGTCTAGTCGGTGGTGGTCAGGAAATCAACACAGGCGAAGCAGGCATCAGCGAATGGTTGCGCGCCATCAAAGATCGCTTTCCAAACTGGAATGTGTTCATTTCCGATCAGCTCTTCGGCCGCGCATACGCCGAGGGTGAGCTAAACGGCCTTCTCCAGGCAATCCCCAGAGTCCAAACAAGTGCAGACCTACACTTAGCCGTTTCCATGCGCTCATTCCGCGCCGAGCAGCTGTCGAACTTCGTCCATTACCTCCTAGAAGGCGATGTCACAAAAGCTCGAAGCTTCTACCAGTCCTTGGCAGACAAATACCCCATCGCCATCACCCGCTCCTTAACCAAGGTCAAAGAGTGGCTACGACAACACCAACGCGGTAGCGAGCGATCAGGTTTACTCGTATCCTCGCAGGCACAACGGCTACGACCACTAGCCATCGATGTCCGCTGTAAACTCGATCCAGTCCATTGGTTCCTCGATGACATTACCGACATCCGCTCATCACTGTTTTTAGAAGAGGCCGCATCGGAGTTCGATGTCCAAGGACTGGAACTCGACTGGGCAGGCGTGGTCTGGGATGGCGATTTCCGCTGGTCAGACAGTGGCTGGAACCACTTCGAATTCAAGGGCAGCAAATGGTGCAACATCCACTCTACCGAAGGTCAGGCATTTCGACTCAATGCCTATCGAGTACTGTTGACTCGTGCTCGCCAAGGCATGATTATCTGCATTCCTAAGGGCGATGTCAACGACGCCACACGCCTGCCAGCTTTCTATGATACGACCTTCGAATACCTCAGGGACATCGGCATCGCTGAATGCTGAGCTACCATACCGCGGATCACTCTATCCGCTTCTGGGCCGCCGCCCATTGTTTTTCGGGGCGCAGGCAGTATCTTTCCGCCTGTTTCTTTGTCATTTTTCAACACGCATTTCTCACGCTTAACCACAGAGGCTTTTTCCCGATGCTGACACCGAACACACCCCTAGCCATTTTCATGGAAGACACTTTCGGCAAACCATTTGGCAAGATGGGCTACGGTGTCCTGAGATTCTCCGCCAATCCCGTCGTCTGCATCGTTGACAGCACCCAAGCCGGCAAGCGTGCCGGGGAGGTCATGCCCGCGACGCCGCGACCGGACTGTCCAATCGTCGCCAGCGTCGCCGATGCGGCAGCCATGGGCGCCAAAGCGCTGCTGCTGGGCAGCGCACCTTCCGGCGGACGTCTGCCCGACGCCTGGCTACCCACCTTGGACCAAGCCGTCGCCCTGGGGCTCTGCATTATCAACGGCCTGCACCAGCGCCTCAATGACCGTTATCACACCCTCGCCCCGGGACAATGGATTTGGGACGTCCGCCAGGAACCCGCCAATATCGGCGTCGGCAAAGGCCGCGCCCGCGAACTGAGCAACAAACGCCTGCTCATCGTCGGCAGCGACATGGCCAACGGCAAAATGACCAGCGGCCTGCTCATTGCCGAAGCCGCCCGTCGCCACGGCGTCAAAACCGAATTCCTGGCCACCGGCCAGATCGGCATCGTCATTTGTGGACGTGGCGTGCCCTTGGACGCCATCAAGCTCGACTACGCCTGCGGCGCCATTGAGCAGGGCCTTATGGAACTCGCCGACGCCGACTTCATCGTTGTTGAGGGCCAAGGCTCCATTCTCCATCCCGGCAGCACGGCAACGCTGCCGCTCCTGCGCGGGTCATGCCCGACGCATCTTATCATCAATCACCGCGCTGACATGGTCACCTTGCGGGACTTCCCGTGGCTGAAGATACCGCCGCTCAGAGAGCTTGGGGCGCTCTACGAGGCCATCGCTTCGGCCTGCGGCACCCTCGTGCCCGCCAAAGTCGTCGGCATCACCCTCAATACCGCCCAGCTCAACGATGAACAGGCCAAGGACGCCATCGCCCGCACCGAAGACGAAACTCAGCTGCCCACCACCGACTGCGTTCGCTATGGCGCCGAAAAACTACTTCCGCCACTAGAGCTATTCTAAGCTATTTTGCCACAAAGCTCCCCGTCCCTGATAGGCCAGCGTCTTAATTGGTTCACCATTCGCCCCCCCCCCCCGCAAGCAGCCCAACCCTCTCTACACGAGTCAAACAATTTCCATGTACCCCACTGAAGTGATTATTGACCGCAGTGCCCTGCGGCAGAATTTCCGCGCCATTGCCTCACTCGTCTCCCCCAGCCAGCTCGTGCCCGTGATCAAATCCGACGGTTATGGCCACGGCATTGTTGAAGTCGCCCGGGCCTTTGCCGATGCCGGCGCCCGACAGTTCGCCGTGTTCCGCCTGGAGGAAGCCTTGACGCTGCGTCAGGCAGGCATCACTCAAGACCTATGGATTATGATGGGCCTCCTGCCGGAAGAAGCCGAAGTGGCCAACGACGCCGGCTTCCGCGTCGCCTGTCCGGACCTCGCCAACGCCCGCATGCTCTCGCAAATCGCCACCAAAGGCAAACGACACTTCGACATCCATCTCAAGATTGATACCGGCATGGGCCGCCTGGGCGTCCTGCCGGAAAGCGTGGCTGACGCCACACGAGAAATTGCCGCCCTGCCGGGCCTGCGCCTCCACGGCATCTTCTCACATCTGGCCAACGCCGACAGCCCGGAACACCCCGTGACCCGGCGGCAACTTGATTGCTTTCGTGCGCTGTTACCCAGCCTCCCGGCCACTTGTCGTGAAAATCACCTTTGCGCCTCGCGCGCGATCCTCCACCGCTATTTGCCGGAGCTGCCCTACGTGCGCCCCGGCATCTGCGTCTATGGCGCACCGGAATTTCCCGGGCTGCGGCTGGATTTGCGACCGGCAATGTCCCTGCGCAGCCGCGTTATTTCCTGCAAGACTCTTCCCGCCGGCGCCAATGTCTCCTACAACTGCATTTGCACCCTCAAGCGCCCCTCGCTGGTCGGCGTCCTACCCGTGGGCTATGCCGATGGCTACCTGCGCGAGCTCTCCAACTGCGGCGAGGCGTTGGTGCGCGGCCGACGCGTGCCCATTCTCGGCACGGTCTGCATGGGCATGGTCATGGTTGATCTCAGCGACCTGCCCGAAGCGCAAGTCGGCGACGAAGCCGTCCTCCTCGGCAAACAGGGCGACCAGGAAATCACTGTCTGGGAAATCAGCGAAAAAGCCCGGAGCATCGCTCACGTCGTCTATTGCGGCATCGGCAGCGCCGCAGCAGCAGCGGGCCAACGCCACTACCAAAACTGATATGCCGGCACCGCGCGTGGCCTGCACTGCCCCGAATAACGAAAAGACTGGCGCGGCAATTCCCCCGCCAGTCCTTTCGTATAGGGGCGCCGGCTATGTTCAGCGCGCAGCAAATTCCTGAATCAGCTCAATGACCGTCTGGTACTCCGTCGCCACCGGGAACTGGGGAAATTCGCGGCGCACATTGTCTGACGGCCGGAAAAGAATCCCCAGATCGGCTTCGGCAAGCATGGCTGTATCGTTATAGGAATCACCCATGGCGACAACGCTGAAATTGAGCTGCTTAAAGCCGAGGGTTGCATGCCGCTTGCCATCCTCCAGGCGCATGCGGTAACCGACCACCCGCCCGGCGTCATCTACCTGCAGGGTATTGCAAAAAAGGGTCGGCCAGCCGAGTTTGCGCATAAATGGCGAGGCAAACTCGTAAAAGGTGTCAGAGAGAATCACATTCTGGTAGCGCTCGCGCAGCCAGTCCATGTACTCCAGAGCGCCCGGCAAGGGCTCCATGCTGTCAATCACGTCCTGGATATCTCGCAAGGTCAAGCGGTGCTCGTGCAAAATGCCCAGGCGATGCTTCATCAGCTGATCGTAATCCGATATGTCGCGGGTGGTCAGTCGCAACTCGGGTATGCCCGTTTTTTCCGCCACTGAAATCCACACCTCCGGCACCAGCACACCTTCGAGGTCCATCGCCACCAGAACAGGTCTTTTCGCCATTGCTTGCCTTATATCGTTGATATTCAGAAACAAAAAACACTATCATCAGCACCAGGCGCCACGCTTGGTACATTAGCCACAGGGGAAATATCGTCGCCTTCTACCCGCATCAGTAAGGCACAAAGACATTATGCTCCGCCGCCACCCGTCGGATCTCGCGCTGCTGGTGCTCGCGCGCCTGCGAATCAACCAACAGTGCACGTTCGGCCAGTAAATGCAGGATCTTCTGCGCGGCCCACTGCTGAGGCAACTCCGGCCCGGCCGGCAGGCAGTCCCGATAACGACGGCGAAACACCAGATCGCGCATGGCGCCCGATGCGTCGCGACCGGAAAGCGTCAGCACCAACTCCTCATCCAGAGGACCAAAGCGGCCAAAGATCGCCAGAGTCTCGCGCCGGTACAAGTGCGGTATTGCCTTGGGATACAGCTCTTTGCCGACATCGCCTGCGGCCATGTACTTCAAGTCGTTGATGATCAAACTCGAATGCGTCGCAATGTAATCAACCAGCTGCGCGCGGAAATCCTTGAGTTCGGCCACGTGATAGTTGTAACCACGGTTCAGGTAGCCCAGAAAATCCAACAGTTCGCGATTGGCCTCAGTGCCCACGCTGAAAGGATAGATGGACACGTTGCCGGGATTGATCCCAACCATCCGCCGCAAAAAGTCGTCGGCCTCATAGATATTCACCGTTGATTGACCATCAGAGAGAAGAAAGATGTTCAAGGGGCGGCGTATCTCGCCATTGCCGGCTTGGACGAACGGCGCAATGCAGCCAAAGACGTCCGTCATGCCTCCCCGCCGTATGTTGCGCACAAACTGCTGACCTTCCCGCACTGGCCCGGCGTGCGCCGGCGTGAGGGTCTGAAAGAGCGGCTGGGGACGATCATTGAATGCCACAATATTAAAGCGGTCCTTGGGATTCAGATAGGCCAACGCCTCAATGACCGCCGACTGAAATTGCTTGAACTTGTCGTTGCTGATACTCAGCGAGTGATCAATGATCACCAAAGTATCCTTGGGAATGTCTCGCAGCGAGTCACTCTCCAGTTTCGGAGTGATGGAAATCTTGAAGTAACCACCGCCACGCAACGCATCATTGTGCACCAGCACGTCAACGTTGACAAAGGTGTCAAAAGGCTGGGACAACTCAATCAGGCCCTCCTCAAGTTCGCCCGGCAAAAAGCGCTCAGTTTGCATGGGTGTCGTCGTCGCCAAGAAAGGCACCGGTAGTTCCTGCAGATCAACGCTGCTGGGCTCGGGCGCCTCCACGTCAATTTCAGCCAAGGTCGGCACCTGGAACTTTGGCACGCTGCCCTGCCGCGCGGCAACGCTGTACTCGCCGCCCTGGGCGCTGCTCAGGGGACCATGCGGCAACAAACTGGGCAACTTCAAATCCGACACGTCAACGCGTTCAAGCTTCGGCGATAAATCAATCGGTCGAGCCTGACGCACCGGCGGCAAATCCTTGAAGTCAAGCTCAACAATCTTCGGTCGCGGTGCCGTTGCCTCGGGCATAGGCGGCGCCGAGTCCGGCAATTTCGGTGCCAGGACTGCCGGCGCGATGCCCGCGAAGCGCAGCGTAGGCAGAGGCGGCGGGTCCAACAGCTGCTGCTTCTCCAAGACTTTCCGTACCTGCTCGAAGCCGGCATCGCGGGCAGCGTCGGTCAGTGACGGATCGTCCTGCGCGTGGTTATTCTCATCCGGCAAGCTGCTGGGACGCTTGGTAAGATCGCGAAAATCAACGACCCGCACCGTCGGCCGCAGCGGCGGCTGCTCCACCTCACGGAATTGTTCGCTGGGGTCCCGGAAAGGAATGCGCTCCAACACCAGTGCCGCCACGTAATGAAACAGGCAGGACAATAGCAGAGAAGCCAACATGTATCTGTGTAGTTTCATGCTCAATCCACGCTCTCTTCGACAACGGCGTGACAGGCTTGACACTGATTCACGAATGCCGCCACCGCGTCGTACTGGGGTAATGTAACACCGCAAAGCATAAAAAGGACTGCGGCCCGCTATATTATCGCCCTCGATTTCCGCGACTTGCCTCTGCAATTCCCAGCGCCAGGACCACGCTGTCATGTCTCTACCCTCTTCAACCCCCGACGCCGTCAATAGTTCCCTTAACAAGTCCATGTGGACAACTAGCGCGGGCATCTTCGGCAGCCGTATCACCGGCTTGTTGCGCGACATCGTCATGGCCGGCTACTGGGGCGGCACCGGTGTCATGCAGGCAGCTTTTCAGGTGGCCTTCGCCATCCCCAACATGCTTCGCGCGCTTTTTGGTGAAGGCGCCTTCACGGCGGCATTCGTGCCCATGTTATCTGCCAAAACCACGACGGCGAGCCCGGCGGAGGCATGGCGTCTGGCCGAACGCACCATCTCCGCTCAGGCGCTGATTCTCGGGCTCTTCGTCGTGCTGGGGTCCATCGCCAGCACAATCATCCACGCGCTGCTGCCGGCGGACAGCGCCGAGCACGTCCGCGTAACTTTTTTAATTCTGCCCTTGCTCATGCCCTACGCGCTGTTGATCTGTATGGTCGGCGCCTTTTCCTCCTTCCTCAACTGCCAGCGCCGCTTTGCCCTGCCTGCCCTTATTCCGGTCATTCTCAATGTGGTGCAGATCGCCACCATCCTGCTCATCTGTATTCACTGGTCCATCACCGAACTCACACCCCTACTGATATTCTGCGGCGGCATCATCCTCGCCGGCCTACTGCAGCTGCTTGCCGTCATCGTCGCCTGTCGGCGCCTGGGCTTTGTCTTTCGCTTCCGCCTCGACTGGCGCGATCCCGACATCGGCATCCTCGGCCGCCGTATCGCCCCGGGCCTCCTTGGCGCCGGCGTCGCCCAGGTGAATAATCTCGTTGACAAAGCCCTGGCTATGATCCTCGGCCCGGCGGCCATCGGCGCACTGAACTATAGCCAGCACCTCGTTTATCTGCCCACGGGCATCTTCGGCGTCGCAATGAGCGTCGTCTGTCTTCCCAGCCTCTCACGTGCCTTCGCGCGCAAAGACTACAACGAAATGGCCGGCAGCCTTGATTTCGCTTTGCGCCAAATGCTCTTCCTCACCCTGCCCTGCGCCGTGTTCTTCGGCGTGCTGGCTGAACCGCTCATCCGCATGCTCTTTTTCCGCGGCGCCTTCACCGACGAGGCTGTCCGCGAATGCGCCTGGGCACTGTATTTCTACCTCTTCGGTCTGCCAGCATTCAGCTGCGCCAAAATCGCCGCCAATGCCCACCACGCCCAACAAGACACCGCCACGCCAGTCAAAATTGCCCTGATCTGCGTCAGTGCCAATCTGCCGCTGAACATCATTCTCATGCAATTCTTGCGTCAGGGCGGCCTGGCGCTGTCAACCAGTATCTGCTCTTGGCTCAACGTCGTGCTGCTGTTGCGTCTGGCCCGGCGTTCACTGCCAGCCTGGCAGCCCATGCAGACCATCCTGTCCGGCGCGACTCTCGCCGCGCTCGCCGGTATCGCCGGCATAGCTGCTTTCTTCGCCGCGCGGGCCATCGCCACCCTCACCTGGCCAGGCCCCTTCTGGACAAGCGCAGCGATGACCATTGGCGGCGGCGCCGCCGGCGGACTCTGCTATCTCGCCCTCTGCGGGCTCTGCCGCCGACCTGAAATGGAAACCATCACCGTCTTCCTCCGGCGGCGGTGACGACTTACCGTGGCGCCGTAAATGGTCATTCATTGATAACAGCCCGTTCCCGCCGCCTTTTGTTTTCAGCGCCAAAGGCCACCCACATGCCAACGGGACACGAGGTGGCGCTTTGCGGCGAAACAGTGTCAAAACGGCGGTCCGGGACGACGGCTGCCAAAGAGTGGTCAATGATTGTACCATTATGCCCTTGTTTGGGAAAATGGAGGGTAAGAGCCGGGGAGTCGGGGCTCATCCAAACTCATAGGAAACGGCGCGAAAATCCTTATGAAAGCTGCGCTGAAATCATGGCAAAGCACAAAATGCTGTTACTCGGCGATTTTTTGCGTGAAAAATGCCGGTTTTTCGGCTATGTTTCGTGCCGTTCCTTGAAATCAGCAGCCCACCCACCCTGGGGGGCCACCATCCAATGGTACGGGCGCGCGCCCGCGCGCGAGGGCCGGAACATAAAAATGCCGCTAAAAATGCCGCTGTGGCATGGTGGATGCGACGGCGGCACGCACAGGGCTGACACAAGTACACTGTTCACCTGACGATCCGCATGCCGCCGTTTTACCCCTGCAAAACAGCTTGTCTGACGGCAGGGAAGTTCACGGCAGAGTTGGGAAACGGGCGTCCGGCGTCGCAGTCCGCAGGGACGAGGAGTGTTCAATCGCTGACCGCTTACATGGCGCGTAAGCGGTCACCCATTGATAATTGGCCGGTCCAAGGGACGCTGAGACCGCTTGGATTCATTGGCGGCGGCGTTGGGGCGAGGACTCACGACTCATAAGGCATGATCCCATGGATTGGACAACTGAGACGCCCTGGACCGTGGGGAATGACACCTTGGACTCA
>JAAZKQ010000253.1 GCA_012799755.1 Lentisphaerota bacterium
AGCTTGATGGCCGCCAGTAGGATTAGCGCGCAGACGGCCGAGCGCACGCCATGGAAGATGCGGCCCATGATTGGCGATTCCAGCAGGCCTTGGACGGCGGCGGCGATGATGATGATGGAGAGGAAAGGCGGCAAGGCCACTCCAATGGCTGCCGCGCCGGCGCCGGTTATGCCGGCGACGCGATAGCCGATGAGCGCAGCCATGTTGATGGAGAGGATGCCGGGCAGGGACTGCATGACGGCAACGGTGTCAACCATGTCATCGTTGCTCAGCCAGTGGCGCTTGTCAACAAACTCTTGTTTCACGAGGGGGAGCATGGCCAGACTGCCACCAAGGGCGACGGCTGAAACGTAGAAGAAGACGTGGAAGAGAGTCCAGATGCGCTGCTGCTGTTCGGACATGGGGAGGGCCTCAATGATCATTGGCGGCTGGTGGCGTTGCCCGCTGTCGCCATTTCTGCCGGATGCCGGCGTGGAGTGGGGGTGGCACAGAGTTATTTTTTGGCAAGCTGGTACTATCATGCCAAAATGTGAGATGACAATCTTGATCGTGGAGCAATTTTGGCTGGCGTGGGGCTGGTGGCGAACAGGCGAGCAGCCGCTCTTTTTTCCGCAAAGCCGTCGTCAGCGGTTGCATGGTGCCGGGCGGGTGTTATCCTTATTTTCAGCAGTAGACCCAGCAAGTTGTTTTGATTGGCGACAACAGGACAAGGAGTGCACAATGACCAAGCAGTGGAGTGGACTTCGTAGTATGACTGCGGTTCTGGCTTTGGCCCGACGCACCAAGGCATCGTTGGGCTGCCGCTCTTGTTCCTCAGCCATCGAAAGGTCATCGCATGCTCATTCCTGAACTTGGGTCATCTCTTCACGCTGAGCGCATCGCCGAATTGCGCGCTCGTAACTTGGCACGCAAGCAACCGTGGCGGTTTCCTGACGGTAACGTGGCTTTGGCGCGGTCTCTGCAAAGCAGCGAGGGTGAAAGGTCCTGGCAGCTGCGCCGTGGGCTGGCCTGTCGCGACTGTCTGTCTGTGCAGCGCTTCGAGTTGGATGAGCTCGAATTGCTGGTGGGACGCTATGCGCCTCATGGCGATGACGAGGCGACGCGTGAAACCGCCGCCAATTACCTGAAGCAGCTACCGCCGGCGCCCGGCCAGACCGGCCATTGCGAGCTCGACCGCCAGCAGATTTTTGCCCGGGGCATTGACGGGATGCTGGCTGACATTCGCGCCATCAGCGAGCCGGCGGATGCGGATGCGCGGGAGTTTCGGGTCTCGGCGTGTCTGGCCTTGAACGGCCTGTCGCTGCTTATTGAACGCGCCGGCGATTGCGTTGCCGAGGCTTTGGCGCGGGAACAGAAGGCGGCGCGGCGCGCTGAGTTGCTGGACATGTTGGAGTCCTGCCGGCGCATTGCCCACGAGCCTCCGGCGACATTTCGTGACGCTATTCAGCTCATTTGTCTGCTGGACAAGGCCGTGGAATACGCAGACCGGGTGGCGCTGGTGGTGCCGGGCCGGCTTGACCGCACGCTTTGGCCCTATTATGAACGTGATGTCGCTGCCGGCATATTGACGGCTGACGACGCGTTGGCGCTCATCGAATGTCTTTACATTTTGATTAACGACACCCGCGCCGACGGCTTGGCCATGTCGGTGATGGTTGCTGGCCGCGATGAGACCGGCCAGCCAGTGGCCAATGCGCTGAGCTATTTGTGTGTGGAGGCGTTACGGCGCACGCGCCTGATCTATCCCACGGTTGGCCTGTGCTGGCATGACGATTGCCCCGAGGCGCTCGTCGCTCTTGCTGTCGAGCTTACCAGCCGCGGCATTCCCAATCTGGGCTTCTTCGGTGACGAGACGATCTGCCGCGGTCTCCGTGACCTCGGCGTGCCTGCCTCGGCGTCAACGAATTACATCAATTCGACCTGCGTGGAAATTACGCCGGTGGCCGCCAGCAATGTGTGGGTGGCATCGCCTTATTTCAATTGCTGCGGCGTTCTCCTGGATGAGATCGCGGCACAGGGCGCCGGCGCCACGCCCGCAGCCGATTTTGAGTCATTCCTGAGTGCCTACCAGCAGCGCTTGGCGGCGCGGATTGAGGCGGCGGTGGCTCAGCAGAATGACTGGCGCGAGAAACGCCGACGCCACGGCCGCAAGCCGCTGCAGAGCGTCTTCACCCGTGACTGCCTCGCGCGCGGTCGCGATATTGACGACGGCGGCGCCCGTTACAACTGGTGCGAATGCTCCTTTGTCGGCCTGGCCAATCTTGCGGATTCGCTACAGGTCATACGCGAGCTGCTTTTCAGCAGCCGCGAGCTGGATTTTCCGGCTCTGCACGTATTGTTGCAGAGCAATTTCGCGGGCCAGGAGCCGTTGCGTCAGCGCTGTCTGAGTTTGCCTAAATACGGCAATGCCGAGGAGGCGCCAGATGCTCTTTTTGCTGACATGGTGCAGTTTGTGCGCGGCGAATGCCGCAAGCATCGCATGCTGCCTGACGGCAGTCCCTTCGTGCCGGGGGCGTTCTGCTGGATCATGCACGAACGCTTGGGCCGCGAAACGGCGGCGACGCCCGATGGCCGCCTGAAGGGAACGCCTTTTGCCGATGGTTGCGGGCCTGCCCAAGGTCGGGAAAAATATGGCCCGACCGCGGCCATTCTGTCAACGACCTCCTGGGATCACAGCGCGCTCATCGGCGGCGCGGCCTTCAACATGAAATTTCCGGCAGCGCTGTTTACCAATGCCGAGAGTCGTGTCAAGCTGCGCGAACTGATCAAGAGTTTCCTCATTCGCGGCGGCTTCGAAACGCAAATCAATGTGGTTGATGCCGAGATGTTGAAGCAGGCGCAGAGTCATCCTGACGCCTACCGGGACCTGGTGGTGCGCATTGGCGGCTACACGGATTATTTCACCAGGCTTTCGCCCGAAATGCAGGATGAGGTCATCCGGCGGACGGAATATGCGTAGGCATCGGCTGGCGTCCGCGCGTCTGACGAGTCCAGCAAGCAATACGCCCGAGCGGTATGGAACCCCTCGGGCGTGTTGTTGTGCTAATCAGCCGATGCTGGATACCGTCGTTCAGCGGATTTGTCCGCTTTCGATGCAGACCTTGGTGGCGCCGTAGCTGCGCAGCTGGCCTTCATTCATGCTGCCGACATGGCCGTCAAAGTAGCCGAGGTTGGCAGTGCCGCCGTGATGGACGCTGATGGCACCCTCTTCCACTGCGGAGCGGGGCTCGAACGTCCATTCGCCGCTGTTGGGGTTGACCGCCGCGTCGCTCTTTTTCCGGGTGTCGGCGACGAGAAATATTTCCGACGGGACCTTGATGGCGGCGAGGAAGTAGTGCGATTCGTCCCAGCCGACGCGTTTCGGGATATAAAAATCACCCCAGGTGCTTTTCTTCGTGCTGTAAAGTCCCGCGTTCAAATTCAAGTCAATTCGCCAGGCGCCCAGACAGCGCCATTCGCTACAAAACGCGCCGCGCAGGGAGGGGCAGTAGAAGACATTGATTTCGAGGTATTTCTGCTCGATCGCCAGCACCCTTGCAGGCGATTTGCAGCCGGTGGCGGTAGCGAGATGTCCGAACATGTAGCCGTCGAAATCATTGGAGTACAGGGAGTAAGCCAACATGATCTGTTTCTGGTTGCTGGCGCAGGAAATCTGCCGGGCTTTTTCGCGGGCTTTGGCCAGGGCCGGCAAAAGCATCGCCGCCAGGATGGCGATAATGGCGATGACGACCAGCAACTCAATAAGCGTAAATGCGCGTTTCATGGTGTTTCGTTCCTCCTAATGATTATTATTACGACGGTATTTGGGATGATACGGCAACGGTGGGAAACAACGTCATTATACAGCTTTTCACGATGCTTGACAAGAGGCAGGGGGAAGGGTTGACGTCAAAAAGGTAAGCGGTCACTCATTGGACAACACCCCATCTTTCGTGTTTGCTATGTCGCACCCTTACAGGGTGCAATTTCGGCGGGACGCTCCACCCAGGGCGGCGC